>CADBMS010000067.1 GCA_902795935.1 uncultured Methanobrevibacter sp. | reverse complement strand
TTTACCACCAACGTAGATATAAATAGTTTGTCCTTTTTTTAACTCAATCATACCTGCTGTGTATGCTCCATATCCACCAACACGAACTGTTGATATTTTATTATCTTCGCGCGATGCACCACCTTGTGCTCCCCATAGTTGTACTTTGTATGTTCCATTTGCTGGAGCTGTGAACATTTGATAATCACCTGTATAATCAAATTCAAACTTCTGATTTTCTGCATGTACATTTTCTATATTAACTAATAAAAAAGAAGTAATTATAACGACAAAAAGAACTAACATTTCTGTAAGTTTTTTTCGTTTTATAAAAGTAATATTTTGTTTTTCCAACCTTACTTCCATATCTCTAATACTCCAACCTATTTTATATGTACATTATACAATATTTTTTGTTGTATGTCATTAGAATTAGTGCAAAAAAAAGCAAGTTTATCTTACTTTTTATCTTTGAATCCACAACTTAATTCTGTTTCTATTTTGTAATCTGTTTTTCCATATGGTGATTTAGGATAAATAATTACTTTTGTTTTTGTTTGATTACATTTTTCACCAGTTAAACTATTTTTGAATTCTTTAATATCTTTTTTAAATTCACCATCGTTGTATCTTCCTAAATTTTCTAAGTCTATTTTTATACCAATTGTTGAAAACTTAGATAGAAGTGATGTTCTGTCATCTGCTGATGAACCAATTTGTTCATAGTAAAAATTTTCATAAAAGCTAGATCCCATTTTATTTAATGATGATTCTAATTCTTTTTCATTACTCTTTTTACCAAATACTACTAGCAATACTACTAATATAACAACTATTAATAATGCCACTAGTATGGCTAATGTTTTTTTATTTAATTTTCTTTTTTCTTGTTTTTCAATTTTCATAATATACTCCCTCTTATTATTTTCTATGATTAGTATATCACTTATTTTGAAAAATTAAAAGAATTTATTGAATTTTTAATTTTGGCTTTCAAATTTTTCATGGTTATTCTTTAATAGATCATAGTTATTTTTCGATAAAATTACCTTTACTTTTAGAAATTCATTTGAATTATAATTTCTAATTTGTCTATTTTTTATATCATTTAAAAAAATATTATAAATTGTTTTTGGTGGTATTTCTCTCATATTTAGATAGTAGTAATCATTATGAGTTTTATTTAATACGTAATTCACGCCTTTAACTGTTTGTATTTCTAGTTCAATATCAGATTTAGAATTATCAATTATATATTCAATGTTATCTTCATCATTATCCATTCCAAATGTAATTGTTGTGTTTTCATTTACATTTATAATTTCTATGCTTGTTTTTCTATCAAGTCCTTTAGTTCCATCTATTTGTTTATAATTTAGTAGAATTGTAACTGATAACCCTATACTTATTCCTATTATTAAAAATGAACTAATCATTGAGATAAATATAAATTTCATATGTTGCTTTCTATTAAATACAAAATTATAGGTTAAATAAATCAATAAAAAACATAAAAAACTAATTGCTGCGAAAAGAAGAAATCCTGTAGAGAAGATTAGTCCTATATTTATGTGGCATATACAAATTGATGCTAAAACAACGAAAAATATAAAAGCAAAGACAACAGGTATAATAAACCAAATTATTAATATTTTTAAAAACAGGATTAGTATTTTTCCTATTACATTTATAATATGTGTTGTGCTATGTTTAGGATCTCTTATGATGATTCTTTCTCTATCTTTTTCTTTTATTTCTAGTGATTGTTCAATTTTTTTAGTTTTTGTATTGTCATCTTCAATTGTTATATAGTAGTCTAAATACCTTATTTTAAATATGTGGATAAAAACTATAACTCCAAATATTATTGCTATTACAGTATAGATACTCTCAAATATTTTTTCTATAGCATGTACTATAGTTGGATTTGGAATAAAAGTTAACATGTTATATGTAACCTCAATTAGTATTGTTGTTATGATTCCACCTATTAGTAGTAACATAATAGCTAGACAAAACATTTCAAGAACACATTTTAATTTTTGCTTTAGTGTCATGCTAAAAAACATATTATAAGTTTTAGTAATTTGATTTAAAACTTGTTGAAATTGATCTGTTATTTTTGTTTTTTCTTTTCTACGATTTTTTCCTATTGTTCCATCATCTAGTAAATCTTCTAGAGTGCAATTCAATATTTTTGTCATTTTTATTATTTTATCCATATCTGGATAACTTGTACCACTCTCCCATTTTGAAACTGCTTGTCTTGATACTCCTAGTGTATCGGCAAATTGTTCCTGACTTAAATTATTTTGTTTTCTTTTAACTGCTAATTTTTCACAAAATCTCATTTCTTTCAACCTCCACCGAAATTATAATATAAATATAGCTGGTTGCGACACCAACTATTGTTAGAATTTTGTATAAAATCAGTTGCTTTTTTCAAATATAAAAGAAAAAGTACACTCTACTCGTGTAC
>CADBMS010000066.1 GCA_902795935.1 uncultured Methanobrevibacter sp. | reverse complement strand
TAAAATGTTATTTTTTTCAATAATTATCGTTTTAAATGTCTTTTTTTGAACAAAATTATAATATAATAAATTTGTATAAAAATTTTAGAAATTATTGCTTAAAATTAAAAAATATTTATATTGTTAATATAATAAATATTAGTAATTTGAATTAATAAAAAAAATAAGATTATAAAAATGGTGATTTAATGGCGTATGATGCAAAACTTGCTTTAGAAGATGGTACAATCTTAAAAGGCGACAGTTTTGGTTATGAAACAATCAAAACCGGCGAAGTAGTTTTTTCTACTGGAATGACTGGGTATGTTGAATCTTTAACAGACCCCTCATATAAAGGACAAATTTTAATGAACACATATCCTATTCAAGGAAATTATGGCGTTAATCCTGAATGGTTCCAATCTGAAAATATTAAAGCTGAAGGATTTATTGTACGGGAATTAAGTAAACAATATTCACATAGATTTGGTAAACAGGACTTATCTAATTTTTTAAAAGAACATAAAATCCCAGGTATTAGTGGAATTGATACTAGGGCACTTACTATTAAATTAAGAGATAATGGTAATATGAATGGTGCTATTGCAACTACAGATATTGATGATGATGAGTTGTTAGCACAAGTTTTAGCTACAAAAAGTATTGTTGAAATGGATTTAGTAGATCAAGTTTGTGTTAAAGAACCTAAAATCATTGGTGAAGAATTTGATGATAGGATTGTAATTTTAGATTTTGGTGTTAAAAATAACACTATTAAAGCATTTAATAAAAGAAATCTTGGTGTTGTTGTTGTACCTTACACTTTTAGTTTAAATGATATTATGGATTATGATCCTCAGGGTGTTTTAGTTTCTAGCGGACCTGGAAACCCTGAACGAGTGTCTGAAGTTATGAATCTAATTCCCAAACTTACTGAAAGGTTACCTGTGTTTGGTATTTGTTTAGGTCAACAGTTAATTGCTAAATCGTTTGGTGCTAAAATTTATAAAATGAAATTTGGACATAGGGGCACTAATCAGCCAGTTAAAGATGTTAATTCAAGTAAAGTTGCTATTACATCTCAAAACCATGGTTTTTCAGTTGATGCTGATTCCCTAAAAGACAATGATTTGAGTGTTACTCAGATTAATCTAAGTGATAATAGTGTGGAGTCTATTAAACATGGAGAATTGCCTGTTAGTGGTGTGCAATATCATCCTGAAGCTGGGCCGGGACCTCATGATACTGATTTTTCATTTGATAACTTTATTAAACAAATGGAAACTTATTAATTAAATTATTTTCACCATTTTTATTAATTAATAAAATGAATAAGATTTACTTAAAAATTAGGATTAATATATGATAAAACGGGGGCAATTATAATGTCAAAGGATGAAAGTATAAAAAAAGTACTTATAATTGGTTCGGGGCCAATTCAAATTGGTCAAGCTGCTGAATTTGATTACTCAGGATCTCAAGCCTGTAAATCCTTACGTGAAGAAGGTATTGAAACAGTATTAGTAAATAGTAATCCTGCTACAATACAGACAGATATGGATATGGCAGATAAAATTTACGTAGAGCCTTTAACACCTGAAATTGTTGCTAAAATTATTGAAAAAGAAAAACCTGATGCCCTACTTCCAACAATGGGCGGTCAAACTGGTTTAAATGTTACTACAGGTTTAGCTAAATTAGGATTATTAAATGATGTTCGTGTTATCGGGTCTCCAGTAGACACTATAGCAAATGTGGAAGATAGGAATTTGTTTGATAAATTTATGAAAAGTATTAATCAACCTGTTGCTAAAGCTAGTGCTGTAGAATCTATTGAAGATGCAATTAAAGCTGTTGAAGAAATTGGTTATCCTGTTATTGTTAGACCAGCATTTACTTTAGGAGGTACTGGTGGTGGAGTAGCCCATAATGAAAAAGAACTAGTGGAAATTGCTACTCGTGGATTAGATATGAGTTTTATTAATCAAGTTTTAATTGATCAATCAGTTATGGGTTGGCAGGAAATTGAATATGAAGTAATGAGGGATAAAAACGATACTTGTGTAATTATTTGTAATATGGAAAATATTGATCCTATGGGCATTCATACTGGTGAGAGCGTTGTTGTAGCCCCCACTCAAACTTTAAGTGATGTTGATTGTCAAAATTTAAGAAATGCTTCTATTGAAATTATTCGTGCTTTAGGAATCCAAGGAGGATGTAATATTCAATATGCTGTTAACCCAGATACTGGAGAATATAAGGTTATTGAAGTTAATCCTCGGGTAAGTAGGAGTAGTGCATTAGCTTCTAAAGCTACTGGTTATCCTATTGCAAAAATTTCCTCTAAGATTGCAATTGGTATGACATTGGATGAAATTAAAAACGATATTACTCAAGAGACACCTGCTTCTTTTGAACCATCGATTGATTATGTTGTTGCTAAAGTTCCTCGTTGGCCTTTTGATAAATTTAAGGGCATTAGTAGGGAAATTGGTGTTCAGATGAAATCTACTGGGGAAGTTATGTCTATTGGTAGAACTATTGAAGAGGCATTGCACAAAGCTATACGTTCATTAGATATTGGTAAGTTTGGCTTTGAAGATACTCCATTTACAAGAGATAATCTTGCTAATCCTACTGATGAGCGTTTCTATCAAATATATACTGCTCTTAAAGAGGGCACTAGTGTTAATGAGATTAATAATATTACACGTATTGATAAATTCTTTTTATATAAAATTAAAAATATTGTTGATTTTGAAAAAGAAATTAATCCTAAGAGCATAAATGACCATGAAATTTTACTTAAAGCTAAACGTATGGGTTTTTCTGATAAACAATTAGCCATGTTAAGTGATAAAAGTGAAGCTGATATTAGGAATTTACGTGAAAAATTAGATATTACACCAGTTTATAAGATGGTTGATACTTGTGCTGCAGAATTTGAAGCCAAAACTCCTTATTATTATAGTACTTATGAAGATGAAAATGAAGCTAAAGTATCTAGTAAACGTAAGATTGTTATTTTAGGTGCTGGACCTATACGCATTGGTCAAGGTATTGAATTTGATTATTGTTGTGTTCATTCATCACTTGCCCTTAAAGAGGAAGGTGTTGAAACTATTGTTATCAATAATAATCCTGAGACTGTGAGTACTGATTATGATATTTCTAGTAAATTATATTTTGAGCCTTTAACATTTGAAGATGTTATGAATGTTATTGAAATTGAGAAACCAGAAGGAGTTATTGTTCAATTTGGTGGCCAAACATCTATTAATTTAGCTGTTCCTTTAGCAAAAGAAGGAGTTAAAATTATGGGCACTCCTCATGAAAGTATTGATCGTGTTGAAGATCGTGAATTGTTTACTCAAGTTTTGGAAAAATTAGGCATTCCACAAGCAGATTACGGTATTGCTAATTCATTTGAAGAAGCACGTGAAGCTGCTGCAAAAATTGGTTTCCCTGTTTTAGTAAGACCTTCTTATGTTTTAGGTGGTCGTGCTATGGAAATTGTTTATAATGACGATGAACTCCGTGAATATATGGAAGAAGCAGTTAAAATATCTCCAGAACATCCCATACTTGTTGATAAATTCCTTGAAGATGCTATTGAATTAGATGTTGATGCATTATGTGATGGAGAAGATGTTTTTATTGGCGGAATTATGGAACATATTGAAGAAGCAGGTGTTCATTCTGGGGATTCTGCATGTGTTATCCCACCACAAAGCATATCAGAAGAAGTTTTAAAAACTATCCGCAAATACACTAATGATTTAGCATTAGAAATTGGAGTTATTGGGTTAATGAATATTCAATATGCCGTTAAAATGGATGAAAATAATAAAGCTAAAGTTTATATTATTGAGGCCAACCCACGTGCTAGTAGGACTGTTCCATTTGTAAGTAAAGCAACTGGTGTTCCTTTAGCTAAAATTGCTTCAAGGTTAATGTTAGGTAAAAAATTAAAAGACTTTGGTTTAAATAAAGATAAAACAATTAATCATGTTGCAGTTAAAGAATCTGTATTCCCATTCATTAAATTACCAGAATCTGATTCCGTTCTTGGACCTGAAATGAAGTCTACTGGTGAAAGTATGGGTATTGATGAGAATTTCGGTTTAGCTTATTAT
Source organism: uncultured Methanobrevibacter sp. (assembly GCA_902795935.1). GTDB lineage: Archaea > Methanobacteriota > Methanobacteria > Methanobacteriales > Methanobacteriaceae > CADBMS01. Next base: position 5,951 of record CADBMS010000066.1, on the reverse strand, counting down.
AAATCACAATTATCAGCAAATATGGATCTTTTAAATGATGGTAAATTATTTATCAGTGTCAAAGATTATGATAAACCAAAAATTGCAGATATTGTTAAAAGTGCTAAAGAATTGGGTTTAAAAATAGTTGCTACTAAAGGTACTGCTGAAGCTGTTGAAGATATTGATATTGAACATATCCGTAAAGTTAGTGAAGGTTCACCAAATATACGTGATGCAATCCTTAATAATGAAATTGGTTTAATTATCAATACACCATCAGATAAACAATCTACTGACGATGGGTATTTAATTAGACGTATGGCTATTGAAATTGGCATCCCATATGTAACTACGTTAGCTGGTGCAAGAGCTGCAATGTTGGCTATTAAAGAAGCACAAGAGGGTAAAATTTGTGTTAGATCTTTAAATGAATATCATGAATAAAAATCTTTGTAAATAGAATATTAGGAGATTTTTTTAATACTTATTTTTTTATTTTATCCCCATAATTTGTTATTAATTGATTATTTTCTTATTTTATGGCGATTTATATGGATTTTGCAATTGAAAATGGATTAGTTTTATTGGGCATGGATTTAATTCCAACTAATGTTAATTTATTTATTGAAAATGGTTTAATCAAAGATATTAACACTATTAGTTTTGATGCATCAAATACAATTGATGCAAATGGTTGTATTGTTTGCCCAGGTTTTATTAATGGCCATACTCATATTGGAGATGCTATTGCATTGGATATTGGTGATGGTCTTAATATTGATGAAGTTGTTAAACCTCCTTATGGTTTGAAACATAAAATTTTAGAATCCAGTTCTGATGAAGACATTATATCATTTATGCGAGGCGCTATGAATTCTATGCTAGAAACTGGCACTACTACTTTTATTGATTATCGTGAAGGTGGAATTAACGGTGTTAATCTTTTGAAAAGTGCCAATGCAGGTTTACCTATAAGTCCTATAATATTAGGTCGAGACGATATCTTAATTAAAAATGATGCTACTGAAAATGAAATAAAGAGTGCTGTTAAAAATTTATTGATGCATTGCGATGGCATTGCACCTAGCGGATTTGGTGAAATTAATGATTTAAGTGCCAATATAATAGTTAAAGAATGTAGAAAACAAGGCAAAATATCTTCAATTCATGTAGCAGAACATTTACAAACACAAACAAATTCATTAGAAAAAACAGGTCTAACTGAAGCACAAAGAGCATTAAAACATGGATTTGAATTATTAATTCACTTAACACATCCATTAAATGAAGATTTAAATGAAATTAGTAAAAAACAAATAACAATAACTTGTTGTCCAAGATCAAATGGTGCATTAAGTGTAGGCATACCTCCAATAAAAGATATTTTAAATCATGAAATAAACATACTCTTAGGAACAGATAATTTAATGTTTAATTCGCCAAATCTTCTAGATGAAATGGAATATGCACTTAAAGTGAGTAAAGCAACGAGTCAAAGTTATATTTCACCAAAAGAAATCTTGAAAATGTGTACAACGAATTTTTCAAAATTTTCACAAAGACCAATTGGAGTTTTAGAAAAAAATAGTCTAGCAGACATACTTATAATAAAACAAAAAAGTGAAAATCCATATTTATCAATTATAAATAGAACTAAACCGAAACATATAAAGTACTTAATTAAAAAAGGTAATGTAATATAATACTTTAATCAAATAATTAATTAAAGCAAATAATAGCCATTATAATAAAAAATAAACAACTTAAAAAGTGAATATTATATCATTATTTAATTCATTAATTTAAAAGAATAATTAACAAAGAAAAAACAATAATAGCAGGTGTAATAAATGTTAGTAAAAGACATTATGTCCAAAGAAATTCACTGCATAAAAGTTCCTGGAAACAGAGACCATGCACTAACAGTAATGAGAGAAAAAGGATACTCAGGAGTGCCAGTAGTCAAAGGAAATACTAAAAAACTAGTTGGAATTTTAACTAGATCTGATTTAGTTGATAATCCTGATGAAGAACAAATCGCATTAATGATGACTCGTGATCCAATTACTGCAAAGCCTGAAGATAATGTGAGTGATGTGGCACGTAAATTAATAGAAAATCAAATACGAAGAATACCTGTAGTTGAAGGTGAAGATTTAGTTGGAATAATAACTGCATTTGATTTAGTTGCAGATGCTATTGCAAACATGGATATCGAAACTCCTGTAAAAGACATTATGCTAAAAAGTATCCCTACAACTTGGGATAAAACTCCTCTAAAAACTGCATTTGAAATAATGAAATTTTTTAACTTAAAAGTGGTTTTAGCAGTAGATAATGATGGACAATTGTCAGGAGTATTAACTGAAACTGATTTCTTAAATGAAAGTGAAATAGTATCAGAACAAACAGTTCACAACACTTCAGTAGGTACAGAAGGAGATAAATGGTCTTGGGACAGTAGTAATGTATTATATGTGATTAAAAATCAGTTAAAATTCTCAGACAAAGAAGTTAAAGATGTTGCAACTTCAAATCCAATAACTGCAAGTCCTGATACTCCTGTAAGCGAATGTGCTAAAAAAATGAAAGAATTATGTATTGAACAGTTACCTGTAATGAATATTGAAGGTGAATTAATAGGTTTAACACGCGCATCAGATCTTATAAAAGCTTTAATTGATTAAAATGGATGATAATGATAGGGTTACTCTGAGTTTAGTGTTATCTAGAGGAGCATTAGAAGTTATTGCAAGAAAAGGAGATGAATCTTCAAAAAAAAATATACAATTAATGCTATTATGGAGTGACTGTTGGCAACAAGGATACGAATACATTGAAACATTCCTTGGAATAATGGAATACTTCATAAAAGAAAGCATAATTGAAGTATATCCTCATGAAGAATTAATATTAGATTATGATTTAACAGCAAACAATGATGAATTAGAAGAAGCAACCCATATCCAAATATCAATAAACAAAATTTCTACAGAAGATACAAAAATTGAATTACTAGAAAATGTTCTAGAGTTCCGTGGCCCTGAAAGCAAAAGAAAATTCCAAAGAATGCCTAAATCCAAAACTAAAAAAAATATAATAAAAATAATGTAAAAAAAGATAACTAAAAAAAAATACTATTTTTAAACATTATTTTTTAAAATTAATTTTTAATTAAATATAAAAAAAATCTGCTATTTTTCTCTTATAAATCAACTTTTCTTGTTAAACTTAACTCATAAAAACTTAATAATCTTACTTCTGACTTATTAATTTTCAAAACAATCGACTACATCCTTTAATAACAAAGACATATCTAATTTTTGAGTACAAATCAATATATACATGACCCACATTCAGTGCATGCGTATGCAGGAGCTTTTGTTGCTACAGTTGTAGTGTAAATTGAATGTAATGAAGGTAAAGAGTACATTTTCATACATTATACAAATCAAACAAAACAAGCATTGGAATACCCATAGGACACTCTTTTAAACAATACCCACAATAACTGCATTGTACTGTAATCTTATCATTAATTTTATCTGCCATTTTTAATAAAAACTCTTTTCATCATCAGTTAACTGTTTTAATGGTTTAAAAATTTTACAATTTTCCACATCTGTTCAAATGAAGCCATTCCAGTTAAAACTACATTAACATTTTTTAAAACTTGCTGCAAATCGTAAAGCCCATTCGGCTAAGCTCACATCACTATTATACTCACTGAATTCTTTTTTAATATCATCTAAAAGGTTAACTAGGGTTCCACCTTTGATGGTTTCATTACGATAACTTCTAATCAATATTTTTCACAATTTCATAACATTTTATTGATTAAGTTAATTTACTCTCCCAATCAAGATAATTTAATTGTAATTGAACTACATCTAAAATATCAGCATATTTTTCAAGTATAGTTGCTTACAAAACTTTTTTTATAGTTATTTATAAATAATCTATAAAATTAATTTCGTAAATGACTATACTTTTCTAAAAAATCGTCTTTATCATGAAAAATTATCCCTATCTTTTTAGCCAAACCTTCTCCCTTCATTTTTACAACATATTCAAATGTACCATTATTTTCAGCTAATGGATAAAATGTTTCATTTATATTATGTGCTAAAAATACATCAAAATAATCCACCCCCCCATCTTTCTAACATAATATTTACAAATTTTTCATTATCTTCAGGTTTTGTTAATAACCATATTTTGGCATTTTATCTGCTATTATAAAAGAGTCTCTAAGACACTTTTTTACTAACTCTTCTCTCAATCCAATCTCAGATTGAGCCTCATAATAAGCATAATATGTATCAAAGTAATTAAATCCTTGTTCCATATACTAATCAATCATTTTCTCAAATTCAACCAGATCTATTCTAAAAATTTATTTTTTATTGTTTATTGTTTCTTTTAGTTGTGCTATTTCATTGTGTAGTTTTTGGTTTTCTTGATGTATCTTTTTTAGTTCTTCATTTAATGGAGTTATTTTTTCATTTAATATTTTATCAAGGGCTTCTTCAGTATCTTTACTAATATTAAATACTCTTTCATTAAAGTATGAAGATATAGCTCCCGTGATGGTTGAGAATATGAAAACTCCTACAATGAGTAAGATTAATGATATGATTTTTGAGTTAAATGTTTGTGGCGTTATATCACCATAACCTACAGTTGTTAATGTAACTATAACAAACCACAAACTTTCAAACAAATCCATATTCGGATCAATTAAGTACAATAATAATGTGAATAAGACTATTGTGATTAATATTCCACTTAAAATCTTATCAAATGAAGTGTTTTCAATAAATCTACCAATACCTCGGAAATATCTTCTAAATAAAACAGCCACTCTCAATACTTTAATTATTCTTATTACCCTAAGATATCTAAGAGAACTAAAAACCATAGGTAAAATCAAATCATAAGGCATTGATGCAACAAAATCAATCCAATGATTTTCAATATACTCTTTTTTATTCTCAGAAACAATTAATCTTATAAAAAACTCTATAATTAAAATAACACAAACAATTAAATCAAAAATAGTTAAATACAAACCTACTTTTGGACTAACCTGAAAAATAATCAAATAAGATATAACAACAATATCAATAATTATTAAAAGATTAATTAACATTACCAATAAATTAATTAATCTAGAATCTACACTTTTTAAAATATACTTAAAATTCAAATTAAAAACTACTCCCCATTAACTAAATATCATAAGATTTTAATAAAAATCAACTTCAAGCAATTATTCCTATAAACATAACATTAAACTAAAATATTCTGAAGTTAATAAATAGACATATTATTTAGTTTTATCCTTAATCTTAATATAATTTTTAATAATGCTTAAAATTCGGTTTTTTATAGACATATACTTCTGAAACCAAATCAATTGCAATAATATCTCCTCTTTTTTCACCATATGATTTTTTTGTAACCTTATCAAATAGTTCTATTCTTAGATTTTTCTCATTATTAAAATAAAATCTGCAAATTGGATAATTCTTATTATTATCAAATAATATATTACAATATTGTTTTCAATCCCCAATACCTATCCGATTACATAAAATAATTTCACTTACAATTGATTTGATAATGTAATAGCCCCCCATTCAACTTTAGTTGTTACATCATTTACAATTTTTACTTCATCTTTTGCCTCATCTTTTATGTTTCAAGTTCATTAGTTTAAAATACATCATCTAATCTTTTTTGTACTTTTTCATTGATGAATTCTGTATTTACAGAACAATTATTTTACTGAATTTTTCTTTTATTGATGGCGTTAAAATAACATCATATACTTGTCTTCAAATAACTCTAATAAATTCATCGGAAGGAGAATCAAATTCATTTATAGTCATTTACGAAATTAATTTTATAGATTATTTATAAATAACGGCTTTGTAGAAATCCTATTTTTTTATTTTTGTGTTGTT
>CADBMS010000065.1 GCA_902795935.1 uncultured Methanobrevibacter sp. | reverse complement strand
CTGCTGCAGGTGCTGCTGCAGGTGCTGCTGCAGGTGCTGCTGCTACTGCAGATTTTTCCATAGCTTCTTCAATGTCTACATCTTCTAAAGCTGCAATTAAAGCTTTAATTCTTGCATCATCCACATCTGCGCCAGCTGCTTCTAGAATAGCCTTAACATTTTCTTCATTAATTTCTTTATCGGTACTGTGCAATAACATTGCTGCGTATATATATTCCATTTGATCACCAATTTTCTTTTATCATATTTAGTTTTTATGTTTTTACTAAAGATTAACTAGAAATGTTTTTTCTTAGTTAATACAGATGGTTAAATTAATTTTGCATTTAATTTAGTAAGTTTAAATAATATCATCCAAAGAGAGCACCTAAACCAGCTGCTGCATCTTCTTCAGCTTCCTCTTCTTCCTCTTCTTCTTCTGGTTCTTCAGAAGTTTCAGCTACTGCAGGAGTAGTTGCTACTGCATTTGCAGATAGTTTTGTTAATATTTCTTCATCTACAGAACTTGCATCATTTTCAGATGCTTCAGAAGCTAAACTTAACATTTGAGAGTAAGCTCTTGAGAGTAATATGTCTGCTGTTTTAGAGTTAACAACTGCTGCATTAACTGCAAGGTTGAGTGAATCTGTTGTTGCTTTTTGAATAATTGCTGGAGCAGATACTTTGTTGTATACAACTGCATTTATAGATAAATTCACTGCTTGGGTAAATGCTTTTTGTACATCAGCAATAGTTTGTTCTTCATCGATGGTTAGAACATCTGATGTATAAATAGTTTCATCTTCAAATGCTGCAGTTAAATCAATACCAACTTCCATAGGTTTAATATCTAAACGAGTTAAAATTCCTGCAAGTTTATCAGAAACTTGTTCACCTGCCTTAACTACAACTTCATCATTTTGTACAACAATTGATCCTTTCTCAATTTTAGCAGGTATCCCAACTTGTTGTAATTCACCCAAAATTGGTCCTGGTGCAAAACCAGTGTCTCCTTTAGGAACTATAATGTCTTCAGGAGCAATTGCACCAGCTTTAGCAGGTGCTTGAGTTTTACTACCTTCTAATATTTTATATAATTTAAAAGGATTCATTTCAGTGAATATTAATGCTGGTTGACCTTCCATATGTTCAGATAATGCAAGAATACTCTTATCTTTATTAGAATATTCTAGGGCGAGGTTGATTAAAGTTTTTTTGGACATTCTGATTGTGGCATCACCTTTCAGAGTTTTACGCATTTCTTGCAACTGACGAGCAGGTATATCTGATAAATTTGCAATACCAATCACATCATAATTATTTATTAATTCTTTAAGGTCATTAACCTCTTCCTTTTTCCATTCAGCAACGTGAGCCATTAAATCACCCTCACTACTGGACCCATGGTAGTTTTAACATGGATGGACTTTATTTGATTTCTTCCTTTTTCTAAATTACGGTCCAAGATAGCTAAAACTGCTTCAACATTTTCAGCAATCAATTCATCATCCATTTCTTGAGTTCCTACAATTGCTTGAACTACAGGTTGATCTTTGATTCTTACTTTAATTGTATCTCTTAGCCTTTCCAATACAGGTTCTGCTTTAGCTGATGCTGGTACTGGTTTAGGCATTTTTTTACGTGGACCTAAAACAGGACCTAAAAATCTACCAACCAAAGGCATCATATCTGCTTGAGCTACAAAGAAATCATGTTTATTAGCGAGTTTTTTGGCTTCTTTCCGGTTTTTACCTAATTCTTCTAAATCAGTTTTTTGAATTATTAGATTTGCACCGGCATCTTTAGCCTGAACAGCTAAGTCACCATCTGCGATAAAAGCTATTTTAACCTCTTTTCCGCGACCATGTGGTAGGAGTACTTCTTCGTCAAACCTATTTTCTGGTTTTTTGACGTCTAAATCTTTGATGTTAATTATTACATCAACAGATTGTGTGAAGTTTCTCGGCTTGGTCTGTTCTTTAGCCTTCTTCACCGCTTCTAATATCTCTTGTTTCATATAAATCCTCCAAATGAACTTATTTAAGCCCATATATTTTGGATATTTAGGTTTTTTAATTTTTAGGTGATCAACATAAAGTTAATCACATAAACTTGATTTTTTTATAATTTGTTAAATATATTTTATTTAAGCTAATAAAATATCGTCATAAACGCCCTCATCAACATCTTTTTGAGTTTCACGAGGGTCTTTGCCAGCTACAGTTATACCCATACTTACACAGGTACCCATAACTTCTTTAGCACCTTGTTTATAATCATTTGCTAATAATGAATCAAATTTCATTCTAGCAATTTTTAGTGCTTGTTCGATTGATAAGTCCGCCACTTTATCCATACCAGGATCTTGTGAACCTTTTTCTAATTTAAGTTCATCTAAAATCAAAGCTGTTGTTGGTGGAGTACCTACTTCAATCTCAAATTCTTTCGTTGTAGAATCTACAATTACTTTAACTGGTACTTTCATTCCAGCAAAATCACCAGTTTTAGCATTAATTTGCTCTACAACTTGCATCATATTGATACCCAGCGGACCAATCGCAGGACCCAATGGTGGTCCAGGAGTGGCTGTTCCGCCTTCTATAAGAACTTCAACGGTTTCTTTAGCCATTAATCAGCCTCCTTTTGTATAATTCTTATTTGATCACCTTTAACGGTAACTGGTATTGGTACTGCTGCTTCAATAAGTTCCAGTACTACTTCCTCTCTAGATTCATCTATACGAACCACTTTGGCCTTTTCTCCTTTGAAAGGGCCTGAGACAAGTTCTACTATGCTACCTTTTTGGATAGATGATATTATTGGTTCTGGTTTTAGGAATTTTTTAACCTCTTCGAATGTTATAGCTGTTTTACCTTCAACAACACCCCTTAAATGAGGTACTCTTATTGATGGATTTTGCATATCTATTTTAGATGAAGACTCCACTAAAACATAACCTTTTAATGATTCTGGAACTAAAATAGAATTTATTTCAATTCCCTGAATGCCATTGGTTTTTATTTTTCTAACTAGCATTCTAGCAACATTTTTCTCTTGACCTACAGATGTTTTAAGAGCATAAATGGAGTTTATACTATCTTCCATTAAACACACAACCTTAATGTGATATATTATATAATATTCATTAATTAATTCATAATGCTTTTTTTTAACTGTAAAATTACAATAATTATTATCGAATTTTAACAATGAATTAATAATCAATAATAGAAACACTTAATTAAATTGATTATTAAACCATATTTTATGTTTATGTAGCTAAACGTAACAATTGAGCTCCAATACTTATTATAAAACCAATTAAACCAATAACTACAATTCCAATAGCAGTAATTTTTGATACATTAAAATATTCTTCTCTATCTGGCTTTTTAGATACTTGTAATACACGTTTACATTGTTTAATAAAATTTTGAGCAGATTCTTTTGTAATCATGATAAACTCTCTTATTATATAATAATATAAAAGTCAAAAAATGAGGAATAAAAAAATTCAATTCTACATTAATTTTACAGATGATATAAGTATCAACACAAATACTTAATAAATGTTTGCATTTTTACAATTTTTAGGAATAATAATATTTAAAGAATAAATCAATTTTTTGTAACTAATGAAATGATTAATTTATTGTGAGTTTATAAAAGAATCTGATAACTATTATAAAAAATACACTTAATAATTTCATTAAATAATAATGGAAGGGGGCTTTGACAAAAAATTGTTAAATAAGATATCTAATCTTAAAATATTCCATCAAGAACATCATCTAAATCAGTAGTTTCAGATTCAGGAGCTTTTGTTTTAGGTTCTTCCACAAAGTCCCTATCTACAATATTAGTAGTTCCATCATACATTGATGGAGATTTTACTCCTGCAACTACAATAGTGGTTCTAACAGTATTTTCTAATGAATCATCTATTTGAGTACCCCAAATAATGTTTGCATCTGGAGACAATTCATCTGCAACAATTTGCACAATTTTTTCAGAATCATTTAATGTTAAATCAGAACTACCACATATATTAATTAATGCACCATCAGCATCAGATATATCTAAATCTAAAAGTGGACTATTTAATGCTTCATGAACAGATTCTAATGCCCTGTCTCCAGAATCAGATTCACCCATACCTATCATAGCCATTCCAGAACCTTTCATTATACTCCTAATATCTGCAAAGTCCAAACTTACAAGTCCAGGTTTTGTAATTAATTCTGTGATACCTTTAACAGCCCTACCTAATATTTCATCTGCTACTAGAAATGCTTTATTTAAAGGTAAATTTGGCGCAACAGATAATAATTTATCATTAGGAATTACAATTACAGTATCTGCAGCTCCTTGTAATTTTTCTAAACCTTTTTCAGCGTTTTCTCTTCTTCTTAACCCTTCAGCACTAAATGGCATGGTTGCAACTGCTATGGTTAAAGCTCCTGCTTTTTTAGCTAATCTAGCTATTACTGGTGCAGATCCAGTCCCAGTTCCTCCACCCAATCCACAAGTTATGAATACCATATCTGCACCATCAAGCGCATCTCTTATTTCATCTTCACTTTCTTCGGCACATTCTTCTCCAACTTCAGGGACTCCACCTGCACCTAAACCACCACAGGTTTTTCTTCCTAAAAGGATTTTATTTTCAGATTTACTATGATATAAATCCTGAGCATCAGTATTCACAGTCATTGTTTTAGCACCTTCAACACCAATCTCATTTAATCTTGAAATTGTATTATTTCCAGCACCTCCAGTACCAACAACAAAAATTTTTGCCCGGCTATCTTTAATAATCTTAATTAATTCTTCATCGATACGAGAATTCGTTTTAAATGAATTCTTTTTATCTATTCTGTTTTCAGATTCTTTTATGGCATCATTTATAAATTTCACGTGGTGCCCCCATTATAAATTTTTTATATAATTTTATGTTATGTAATTAACTCATATTTAAAAGCAATGCTTAATTTATAAAAATTTAAAAAATATTATGTATTGCATTATAAAATCTAAAAAATAATAAATTAAAAAAGAATAAAAATATTATGGCCTAGGCATAGCAATTATCTCATGTATTCTTAAATCAAAGACTGAAGACATATGTACAGGAGTCAATACTACTGCAGTATCAGCACCTTGAGAAGTACCACCAATGACAATTATTTCTTCACCCTCATCAATAAGACCTGCATCTGCAGCCATTATACTTATTTCTACACATACTTTGATACCCTGAGAAAACATTCGAAGTGTTTGTGCAATTATTTCAACAGGAGTCACACCACCAAATTTATTTGAAATTCCCCTGCTAACACCACTTAATGCATGAGATGATGCATAAATAGGAATATTTCTTTCTTTAAGTTGTTTTGCTATTTTAGGATCAGTTTCTAATTTTCCTTTTTCACGAAAACCCGCATGATGAGTTACACTAACAATATTAATATTTTTTATTTCATTAGAAACTTTTAATGCTGTTTTACCAGTATTTGATGCAACTAAAATATTATTTATTCCTAATTCTTCTTGTCTTTCTTTAACTAATGCTATTAATTCATCAGTATTATCAATACCTGGTTTTTCAAAATAAGTTATATTTTTTTTCATTAAATACACCCCATTCATTATATGGATAATTAAAATGATACTATTAACTATACAACAATAAAATATATATCAGTTGTTTCTAATGAATATCTAAATATAAAATATTTGAATTTATAAGTTCTTAACATAATAAGTGCAACTATAACATAGAATATTAATTATAAATATGAATTTAGATTTATATCTAAATTTAATCTATGATAAGAGTTTATTTGATACTTAAATACATTAAAGCAGCCTTTAATAATATCCTTATTGAAGGAAATTTATGATATAATGATTACTGGAGTAAATTATGAAAATTAAAGATTATAAGATATATCCTGTGAACACCCCTTATATTAAACCTAATCAAAGTTTAGATATTTTGATTAATAATTCATTTAATGTTTTAAAAAATGGAGATTATCTTATAATATCTGAAACTCCTATTTCTTTGTCTCAGGGCCGTATAATTGATGAATCAAAATTTAAAGAATCTCTTTTAAGTATTTTTTTAGCTAAAATTTGGAGTAAATATATTTGGGGTTACATTTTAGGACCAATATTTAAGATTAAAAAAAGAACCATACATAATCTTAGACATTTACCTGATGAAGCCATTGCACATAAAGAAGTTGTTATTCAATTGTATGGACTTAAACATGCCCTTAAACCTGCTTCTGAAGCAGGTATTGATTTAAGTAATGTTCCAGGGTCTTTTGTGTCATTACTTCCTGAAAAACCTAATGATGTTGCTAAACATATCTCCAATTCATTGAAAGAAAAAGGTAAAAACATAACTGTTTTGATTATTGATACTGATGTAACCTATGAATTATTTGGTAAAAAATTTACTTGTCTTCCTATTGCTATTGATGGTATTAATTGTGATTATGGTTTTTTTGGTTATTTATTGGGTCGTTTTGGAAAAATTAGAGGGCATACTCCTCTAGGAACATCTGAAGATATTGATGTTGATTTAGCTATTGATTTAGCCAATATTGCTGAAGAATATCAAGAATCCTTAGAAAAGCATTTTGATACAGTTCACACTATGAAAAAACATTTTGATGATGCGAATTCTAATGATGAAGTTACAATTGAAATGTTAGATTCTATAGTCCATACACCAGCAGTTATTTTGCGCAAGGTTTAGTTGAATTTTTAATCTACTAAAATTTAAGTTTTAATGGACCTTTCAAAAACTTGAGTTATTTGATTTTTTTCTTATTTTAGACTTTGTAGAAATCCTATTTTTTTATTTTTGTGTTGTTTGGTATAT
>CADBMS010000064.1 GCA_902795935.1 uncultured Methanobrevibacter sp. | reverse complement strand
GAAACAAAACTCAAAAACACAATCTACAACATATACCAAACAACACAAAAATAAAAAAATAGGATTTCTACAAAGCCATTTTTTTTATTAAAATATTCTTAATATTTGTAATAGTTTACTTAATATTAAAACTAGAAATAATGCTCATGTATTGGTTTGTTTCAGTTTAACTAAGTATTGATGTTGAATTCTTTGCGGAATCTAATCAACCATTAATTTAGATTGTTTCGTTTTATCTAAAGAAACAATATAACTTTCACTTACAACTCGTTTTTGTTTAATCTCAATACCCTCGATTTCAAGTAATATTTGCTTAGAAACTAATCCTTCAGATACTCCACCAAAACCACCAAGTGTCCTATCTGCTTTAATTGTCCTATGACATGGAATTATTATTGGAAATGGATTTCTTCCAAGAGCAGCACCTACTGCCCTATATGCTTTAGGATTGTTAATAGATTTTGCAAGTGAAGAATATGTGTTTATGGTTCCTTTTTTGGTATTAAATTCAGCCACTAAAACTTTTTTTTGAAAAGGAGTTAAATTCTCCATATTTAAATAATAAAGTTCAAAATGAGCGTTTTTTCCATCAAAGTATTTTTGAAATTCTTTAATTATTTCATTTAATTTTTTAGGTGTTTTTTTAATTTTTAAATTTGAGGAATATTTATCCCATGCTTTTTCAGTTGCATTCTTAGTAGAATTGGATAAAATTATTTCTTCAATTAAAAAACCATTATTATCAGTCCAAATTATAACTATTTCACCAATGGGAGTCTTTGAAATAGTTTTTTGATATAATTGGATTTTTGTATCAACCATGACTAATTACCCTATTATAGTAATCTAAAGAAATTTATAATATTAAATTTAATTTTTTTAACTTATAAAATATATTATGTACTAGATATCCTTATAAAAATAATTAAAGAGTTATACTTGCACGTCTAGGTTCAACACAACAGCAGGGCCTTATTGCTACAATTCTAACACCACTAGCTCTTTGATGACCTATTTCAATAAAAGTCCCTAATACTGTGTTTTTTCCACCCATATTTAATGGACCAAAATTAGTTTTATTTAATGCAACAGTTATCTTATTTTCTAAATTACTTTGATTCGTTAATGAACCTTTAGCCATAGCTTTAATTAATAAAGTATTTGCTTCATAATGAGTTCTTCCAATTCCAATTGAAGGTATGCAGGGAGTACAACCCAAGCTAGGAATCTCTTCCTTCAAATGATTCACTATTTCATCATGTATATTTTGATAATCTCTCTTATGGAACACCCTATATGTTTTTGCACGAATTTCAGGACCTCCACCCAACATTAAAATATGTATTCGTACACCTTTACCAGTCACAGTGTCTACAAAAATTGGTGCTGATTTTAATTCCGAAGGATTATCGTATAATCCCTTTTTTTGACATATTCTTTCTATAGAATTGCCTTTTACAGCCATTGGTCTTGCAGGTAATTCTTTTAATCCTTTTTTTATTCCTAAATGAATGTCCTGAAATAATGTAGGAGGTATTTCACTATTTTCTCCAATTTCTATTAGAACATGCGGTATTCCTGTATCATCACATAATGGTTTTTTTGTATTTTTAGCAATTTTTGCATTTTCTAGTAATAATTCAATAACCCATTTGCTATTTTCATTAGTTTCAGTTTTTAATAATTCTTTATATTTATCAAGTATATTTTTTGGTGGTGTGGTACTTGCTTGTATTAATGCATTAGCCACATGTTTTTCAATATCCATCATTTCAACCTAATATGTTAATTTCTTATAAAAATTATTATTATTTATTAACAGGTATTGCTAAATCTTTAGGTCCTTTTTTAGAACATTTAGCTTCAGAATAATAGCGATTAATAATATTTTGAACCAATGAAAGTTGTTTAGCTCTTTCACATGCTTGTTTATCCGTTGTATCCCATGCATGTGTACCTGCAACAGATCCTCCTGTTTTTAAATGTAAGGGTGCTGCTTTTTTTATCATGTCTGGAACTTCATAATGCCGTATAAAACCACCTGAGGATTTAGGATTTTCAGTATGTATATCCAATGGAATATTTATTGTATCCCTTATTGCAGCTAACATGAGTATTTGTAAATCACGTACTGGATTAAATGAATTTGCACCTAAATTTTCTAATAATTTAGCTGATGCAGGATTTCCATGGCCAGCATGTGCAGATATTTTAAAATGAATGTCTTTTGGTAATTCCCCATTAAACCTCATTTCATTTAAAATATATAATAATCCTTCATCATATACTAAAATTCCCCTAATTCCAAAGGATATTGCTCTTTTAACATCTTCTATTGCATATACTAAGTTATCATAACCTCTGAGCCTATAAGCAATACGTGATCCTTCAGGTGTTTTAGCAGTTGCACTAGTATCATAACTTGCTCTTGGACCTACACTTAAAAATAGTTCTATTTTATTTTCTTGTGCAATTTGAGCCATTTTTTCTATTTCATTATCTGTTAATAACATAATCCCCTTAGTTTGAGTTATTCTATGAATTTGCACATCATATTCTTCTGATGCAGTTATTAAAGATAGCATAGGTCCAGGGTTTTGTATTCCTGGTACTTCAAAACGATATTGTGCATTATCAGGAAATGTTTTAGAAGATTTATATTGTTCAGTGATATTTTTTCCAGAAATTCCAAATTTTTCTAAAAAATTTTTTGTATTATTAATTGTTAAACCCTCCTCAATATGTTATATAATGTAATCGTTTTATAGTACAATAAGTAATGGAATTATTTGTTTAAGGGTATTTATAAAACAAATTCATAAACATTCTTATTTGATTTGATTCAATATTATGAATCATATTAATATCTTTATCTGCAAAATCAGGATTTAAATTTTTAAATTTTTCTAAAACCGTGTCAAAACATGCTTTTTGAGTTTTCATATCTTTAATACAAACATATTTTTTATTGTTATACTCTATTGTAATTTTAGATTGGCGTATATTATCATCTAAATCAGAATTATGTTTTAAATTTATTTTAGATATTAAGTTGTTAACTTCTATTTTGAATTCATTATTTTCAAAATATTCATCAATATAATCTAATGTAATATTTCCTTTAAGAATAGTTATTGCTAAAACTGTTGGTAAACTTTGTTTTAAGGCTTCAATAGAGTTGATTTTAATATTATTATGTTCAGATGCAATTTTATAAGTTTCAACATTTATTTTATTTATATTATGCGGAATTATTTCTGAATTAATTTCTTTTAAAATAGTTTTTGTTGATTCTATTGTGGAATGTAAGTGTGCACAAACAGGATATTTCTTTATATAAGTATCTAAAATATGAAAGTTACCAAGGTCTAATTTTTCATTTATTTCATTAACATGAGTTGTAAAAAAACCTTGATTTCCTTCAAATACATTAATTGGACCAGTCATACCTTGTTGTGCTAATAATGTTGCAATAATTCCTGATTCAACTGCATTACCTGCATGTAAATGTTTAGCCATAGTTCCTTCATGATCTGCAATTAATAATCCTGCTGCTTGAGTTGTTGCCAAACCAATTGCATTAATTATTCCTTTTTCATCTAAACCTAAAATCTTAGAAGCAACTATTGCACTAGCTATTGTTCCAATAGTTCCAGTAGTGTGGAATCCTTTATTTCTGTGAGACGGATTAATCATTTTAGATAATGCTATTGCAACTTCATATCCAATAACACTTGCTTCTAAAAATTCTTTACCAGTTTTTATATGAGATTCAGCTAACGCTAATGCTGTTGAAAAAACAATAGCACCAGGATGTATTTGTGCCATACTATGCCCATCATCAAAATCTAATGCATGAGCAGATATTCCATTTATTAATCCAGCAACAATATAATTTGATTTATTGTGACCAATAACTGTTGAAAATTTAATATAATCATCATGTATTGTTCCAAATGCACTTGTATGTAATTTATATGCAGCAACACCACTTGGAGTTCTACTTCCATTTAATGTTACTGCCAAATAATCTAAAAAAGATAATCTTGCTTTTTCAATTACTTCCTTAGGCAAATCATCATAATTTGTTGTAACTGTGAACTTTGCTAAATCTTCTGAAATCAATTGTTAATCCCCCACATTATTATTTCGCATACGAATTATTTGTTTAGATAAATGTCTTCTAGCTGAAGGTGGAACCTCATAAAATCCTGTTTTTAATCGTCTCTCAATTGGTATTTTAATTTTTGAGTTATTTCTTAATTTTAATCCACAAGATGGACATTTAAATCCTTTATTTTTTCCAGCGGATTTCATCCTATGACCACAACCACATATTGGGTTATTTAAAACATAATCCTCTGCTAAACTACAAACTTGAATTTTTTCAATATTTAATGTATTATGAGCACCAATACCTCCATAAATAGTTACAATATCCCCTTTACGCAATAATTTAATTGTTTCTCTAAAATTTTTTGTTGGTTCATATGCTGCACATTCAATAATTCCACTATTATCTTTTAAATTAAAAAAATAGTGACCACCTTCAATATTACGAGGAGTTTCATCCACAGTACCTTTAATTTTATAGCAGGCATCTTTTACCATGTCTTTTATTTGATTAATCTTTTGAATATGCATATCTGTATGTTGGTTTGTTTCATAAATACAAAATCCTTCAATGTCTTCATGAAATTCAACCAATTTATGAGCCATTTCAACTATTTCTGGTGTTTCTCCACGTATTCCATACAATACTGGGCATGGAGTATGTGGTGTGATTGCAATATAATTCTCATCTAAATTATCAAAAGTATAGGGATAAGTTATTTTATTCATTTTTACAACTGAATCATAACTAACTTTACGGGAAGTTCCATAATTTTTAGGCACCCTATAAACTAATAATTCATAAGTTTTATCTTCTAATTCTGATCCAATTGCTGCAAGCGAACCAATTATTCCCCGCCCATTTTTAAATTGATGAAATTCACAACCAACATCTTGAGCTAATTTTTTTGCTTCTTTAATAGTTAGTATTTCATAAATTGCCTTATATGTGAATTTTTTTAATCTTAAATCCATTTTTTTATTATTAGTAATTTCATAAAATACTACTCCAGGATTTGTGTTTTCATAACTCATCATAGAATCTGATGAAACAGTATCTATGATAATTTTTTTGATTTTATATAAATCATTATTGTTATCGTAAGGTATTTTGAAAGAAACTGCCCCATTACCTCGTGTTTTAAATCTAGCAAATGGATTTAAACGTATTAATTTAGGATAACCCATAATATTAAAACCAAAACTTTTAAGTTTATTAATAATTACAAAAGTTATATAAGTAGTACACATTCCTTTTGGAGAATCTGTATCATCAATTCCAACATATAATATATTCATAGTTTTCACGTCAGGTGCTTTTATGTCTAATTTAGTTAAAAGGAGTAATGTTTTACAAGAAATTAATCAAATTTTAACAAATCAAGGATTTGAAACTTCAAATATTTATGATAGAAGTTGTTTTGATATGGTTGCTAGAAAAGAATTACTACTTTTAATATTGAAAGTTTTAATTAATATAGATAGTATTAACAAAATTCAAGCTGAAGAAATTAAAACTATATCTCACTCATTTCATGGAAGCCCATTAATAGTTGGAGTTAAATCTAAAAATGAATATTTAGAAGAAGATGTAGTATATGAAAGACATGGAATTCCAATTATTGGAAGAGATACTTTGAAAAATATTTTAATAGATAATGAATATCCTGAAATTTTAGCAGATCGTGGAGGATACTATGTTAAAATTAATGGAGATATATTGCAAGAAGCACGTCAAGAATATAACTTATCTCTAAAAGATTTAGCTGATTTAGCCCATGTTTCTCGCGAAACTATTTATAAATATGAACATGGAATTGTTAAAGCATGCCCTGAAACTGCCATGATATTGGAAGATATTTTAAATCTAAAGATAACATTAGATATTAATTTATTTGAACCAACTACCGTCACGTATGAAAATTCTAATTTTAATGATGAAGATACTAATTTAAGTGACTTAGGTTTTGGAGTAATTTCAACTAAAAGAACCCCATTTGATGCACTTGCTACACAAAAACCCAAAGATACAAATACAGTCATAACTAACATGGAACGTAATCGAAATCAACGTACTCTTAAAAAAATGGCCATAAGTTTAAATGATTTATCTTTAATTACTGGTTCAGATTCTGTTTTTATATTAAATAACGATAAAATAAAAGAATCATTAGACGGCATACCCGTAGTTAAAAGTTGGGAAATGAAAGAGATAGAAACTCCTGCAGAGTTTATAAAAATAATAAAAGAAAGAAAACAATGAGTAATACCTATAAATTAAATAGAATATTCAATGTTTCATCTACTTCTGATTCTTTAGTTAATCCAATAGTTAACATGTCAATATAATTTAATGATTTAATAAATTCTAACGCCTCAACTGGTTGTAGTATGCCTGCAGCAAGTGTTTGAGATGCCATTACTGTTTTATTCAATTTAATTAAATTTTCTTTTAATTCATCACGCGCAGATGGTATAAATAATGGATAATCCATAAGGTAACCTAATTTATTGATGGGTAGCATATAAACATCAAACAACTCTTTCATAGGAGAATTTATTAATTTTTTTGTTGTTTCTTTAGGCATTGAAGTTATTAATCCAGATAGTGTATTATTACTATTAATAATATCTAATACACCAATAATAAAATCTGATGTAGATTTATCAGTAATCCACTCATCTAAAAACATTAAATCCGCATTTAAATCAGCAAATACATTAATATCTTTATTATAATTATCTTTACGAATAGTTCCATAAATAGACATGTCAAGATTTTCTTCTTTAACAATTTTTAATGCATTAATCATTGATTTTTCAGGAATAGCTTGTATTGCACGTATTCCACAATCATATGCATATTTAATAATTTTATAAATGTTTTCTGGATTTTTTTCAAAATCTAATTGATATAAACGAGCTCTATGTCCAAAATAAGGAGCTGATGTGAATGGTGCAGTGCCTAATGCAAATGAATGTAATTTTTTATTTTTAATTATTAATTCATCTTGAAACATTTAATTACCTATTAATTTTTAATTAACATCATCTTCATCTTCAAAAGAAGCAATTACTGCAGTACCATATACTAAAATTTCTTGCATAACATCAGATATTTCTGTAGAATCAAATCTTACACTTATAACTGCATTTGCACCAATTCGTTCAGCATGATCAATCATACGAATTAATGCTTCGCTTCTTGTTTCTTCCATCATAGTAACATATTCTTTAATTTCTCCACCAAAAGCTGAACGTATATTTGCACCTACTTG
>CADBMS010000063.1 GCA_902795935.1 uncultured Methanobrevibacter sp. | reverse complement strand
TTGCTAAAATTACCATCAAAAAATCAGCACTCAAAAAATTAGGTGGTAAAAAAGTCAAATACCAAGTAATATCTGGTGAAAAAATAGTGAAAAAATCAGTTAAAGTTAAAAAATAGATAAAAAAACACATTTTTATCCATTTTCTTTATTTTTTTTTATAAAGATAATGAATGAGTAAGAAGATGAAAAAGAACGATAAGTATGGGATTTACTTCTTATTCTAACCCTTAATTATGGGGTTGGAATAATAAATAAATTCCTCTTAAAAATATATTAAGGAATTTATTAAATTAGTTTCTTATTTGTCTTCAAGAAACTTAAAAATATACCTCGAATAAAAAGGATAAGACAGTAATTAAAATAATAGGGAACAAAAAAGTGGTAAAAAGAGAGGAATAGTAAACACTCAAATTTTATCCACCCATATTTTAATTACTCCTTATCAAAAAGAGAGTTTATAACACTCATAATTAATATTAAAAAAAGGATTTTTTAGTAGTTGAGTAAAAATGCAAAAAATAAGTAATATCTTAATATTATCACTCATGTTAGTATTTTTATTTAGTTTATCCTCCGTTTGCGCAGAAGATAATTCTAATAAGAATATAACACAAATTAACGATAATATAGATACAAATACAGATACTCATCTTGATTCAATAAATGAGGATATTGAAAAAGATGAATCCAAAATTTTGTGTTCTACTATTACTAATTCTTCTAAAAATAATGATAAATTAACAAAAAATAAAGAAAACATAAAGAAACAACAGAAATCAGAAGATACACTCTCAACAGATAATGAAGAGAATGATTATACTTACCATATCAATTCCAGTAATATAGGGCACTATTTTGACCAGAAAGGAATAATTAATAGGGGTTTTGAAGAGTCCATATTAATATTTGATGGTGAATTCATAAATCAAGGAATACTAACTATTAACTCACCCAATGTCAATATTATAGGCAATAATACATTATTTAACAATACCGTATTCTGTTTAGAATCCAATAACATACTACTTAATGGTCTTAATTTTGTATTAGATCAGGAGTTTTATGATAATGATTATGCGGGCATATTGATACTTGGGGACAATAACACAGTATATAATTGTACTATGAATTATACTGTTCCAGATAATTGTAATGGTTATTGTGTCTATGTTGAAGGTACAAATGATTATAATATCAACGGTTTCCAGTTGATTAATAACACTTTCAATTTCAAAGGCAATAATAACAATGAAGTTTATGATTATGGTGTTTTTGTTGATTATGTTGATAATGCACTAGTTTATGGTAATATTATTAATGCAGAATTACCTTTACGTGCTGTTGATTGGTCAAAGGAGATTTTTGCTGGTGTTCGAATGGATTATGTAGGTGCATTTGTAGCAGAAACTAGTCAAAACCTAATATTAACAAATAACCATATCACCACAAAAGTCATAGGCATAAAAAACATCTTGCCTACATTAGATACAGTTATTATTTATGATTGTAATAATTCAGTAATTGAATCTAATTATATTTATAGTGAAGATTTTATTAGTAAGGACGGTAAGGCCAATTATTTGCAAGGTATTGATTTATACATATCATCTAATGTGACTATTATCAATAATCAGATACATATGCGCACTACGGGCGGATGTGAAAAGCATGGTACTGCTTATCCCATACAGGTGACTGGTCCTGCAAATAATATTACAATTGCATATAATAATCTCAGTAGTGTTAATAAAGGTCCTAATCTAGGAATCTATGCTCATAATTTCTACGGTGAAACTAGACTATACATTATTAGTAATTACATCAATGTTACAGGATTAGCAGGTAATGATAGTTGGGCATTAGTTGCAGGAATCGAAGTACAAGACTCTGATGATTTAATATGGAACAACACCATCTACGTAACAAACATAGGTGACTATGATGATGAAAACAATGTATATGGTATTAGTTATTCACAAAACACAGAAAATAACCACACATACAATATATAACACAATAAAGTAACAACAAATGGAAATAAAGCAGTCTCATTATCAGGACGAAATTCTTTAGTTGTTAATTCCATTGTCGCAAATAATGTTTTAAAAAGCTTAATAAGTAGTGGGGATGGCTCTGTTTTTATTGGTAAAGGTGAAAATAATAGTGTTTATAATAATACTGATGGTAGCTTTAATAGTGTTATGAATACTGATGACTTGCCATCTTGGTTAAAAAACCATAAAACACTAACATCACCAAAAATCAATATTAACACTCGTAAAACAAAAGACAGTGAAAACAGTACTTCCACTAATATTCGTCCAAAGTATACTGATGAAAATTCTAATGGATCCGGGCTAACCAATAATAAAGGTAATGGCGTTATGCCTTGGAATAAAGCAGAATCACATAATGGACTACAAAAAACAGACAATAACAATAATAATAAAGAAACTACAAACAATAACAATAATATCATAAGTAATGGTACAAACCACGACAGTGACAATATTAAAAGGATCAAACAGGAATATTGCATTAAAAATTGGTGGAAAACAAACACCACCTAAAACATCCAATACTCCAAGTGACACCGGAAGCTCAGCAAGTAAATCCAAAACATACGAAGTAAAAGAAAAAGCCAAAAAAATAATAAACAACAACAACTACCTACCCGCACTAATCGCATCAGCAATAATACTACTACTAATATTCGCAGGATACAAAAGAAAAAACAATACAGAAGAAGAATAATGAACACAAAAAAATAAAACTTATTCCCTTTTTATTTTTTTAAAAGAGGAAGTGATAATCTAAAGGAGGAAAACTAGAAAACTTGAAGATGAAATAATATAAAAAAAAATAG
>CADBMS010000062.1 GCA_902795935.1 uncultured Methanobrevibacter sp. | reverse complement strand
CAGGCAGAGATATTTGAGCCTGCCTTACTACAACATTAATATTTCCATTCGACAAGAGTATATTTTTAGGCACACCTGTTGTTCCACCACTATTAACTATTACTGCCGGTTGATCCCTAGTAGTTTTGACAAAAACATCTGAATTATTGTTTTTTCCTTTTAAAATAAATTTTGGCCATCGAATATATCGTTCATCATTTTTTGGCATTTCTATTTTACGATCTTCTAATAAATAATAACCAATAGCTGTTAATTTTGGCATTGAATCCTTTGGAGATACAATTATAATATTATCTACAGGAGTATCATCAATTATATTTTTTAATTTTACAAAAGTTAGATTAATAGCAATTAACATTACACTATTAGTATCTATAAGAGACTTTTTTATTTCTTCTTCAGCAGATAAAGGATGGAGCATGCTAGAAATAGCACCTATTTTACTTATGGCGTAGAATGATATTACTGCTTCTGGTGTATTTGGCATACATACTGTAACTACATCTCCTTTTTTTACACCATAGCTAATCATTGCTTTTGCACATAAATCAATCTCATCAAATAGTTCTTTATAAGTCCATTTTCTATTAAAATAGTTTATAGCTAAATTATCCAATCTATGTTTATTTGCATTGTATATATATTCATATAATGATATATCTGGAACAGTTACCATTCGTTCATTTTCAGGATAAAATTTATCCCACACATGTTCCTCTTTTTTATGTTTTGGCATAGAGTTTACTCCGTTACATATATTTTATAAGAATTATAATAAATTATAAATTTAAATAATAATTACTATTATTGTTTAATAGTTATTAAAGACATCGCATACTTGTTTAACAAAACAGAACACTTAAAAATTAGTTATATATAAATTAATTAAATAATTTATTAATCTTTTAAATAAAAAATATTGAACTCCATAATTATAGAAATAGATCCAATATAATAAAACATAAATCAATATGATGGTTAATTTTTAAAAAAAAAATGTTCTTATTAATAAACTATTAATACAGTGACAACACATATAATAAATATTATAACATATTATTATAAGAAGGAGTAATTAGTATGAATGATATTTTCAATAATATGCCTGAAGTTGCAGTTAGGGCAATAAAAAAGAAATATAATAAATATCTTCAAAACACTACAAATGACAATCCATTATCTTTAAAAGAATATTCTTCCAAAGTTGAATTAATAGGAAATTTAAATATAGAATTAGATACAAAACTCAGAAAATCAAAAAATCTTGACTCTGAAATTACTAAACTAGAAGAAAAAATAAAAGAATTAGAAACATATAAATCTGAAATTAATGAACTAGAACATGAAATAGCAAGTTTAAAATCGACTCTATATTGAATCTAAACTATGATACTAATTAATTTCAGAATATAATAAAAATAATTCTCACGTTTGATTTTTTGATAAAGTGGATTATTATTAGTTTGATTTTATTTTATCATTTATTTCTCAAGTAATATTCAATTTCTTTGATAAACATAGTATTAATGGATATTACTAATAATTATAATTAATTAAGTAAATATATTTTTCTCGAAAAGTTTATACCATGTGAGATACAAATTATATTAATGGTTGAACGAAGTAAAAAAATTGCAGGACATCTAGAATTGGATGAAATTAAAACTGTAATGAAGAAATATAAAGATTCTTATGATATGTATCGTAAATTACTTGTTATAAGTATGGTATATCAAGGTATGACGATTTCTCAAGCTTCTGATTATGTTCATACAACCAGAAAAACTGGAGAACGTTGGGTGAAGAATTATAATGAAAAAGGATTAGAAGGTTTATACTCCAATTATCATAATTGTGGACGTAAATCTAAGTTAACAAACGAACAATTAACTGAATTAAGAGAAATAATCCTCTCTAGTGAGGAATCTTATTCAATTGTTGATGTTCAAAAAATCATCAAAGACAATTTTGGAGTTAATTACGATTATAAGACTGTTTGGACAATTGTTCGAAAAAAATTGAACCTTAATTATGGAAAACCATTCATTAAATACTCTTCTAGTCCAGATGATGCAGAAGAACACTTAAAAAAAAACTTAGAAAGCATAGATTTAAAAAAATGAATTTTTAGTAATTTTAGATGAAACAGCTTGTCAAAATACTCCAAATACTTCAAGAGTACTTTATGAATCCGGAAGTAAGAATACAATTACAAAAATTCCAAATAAAATAAAAATAAATATGATTGGATATCAAACAGTTAATTGCAAGCCATATGTTGAACTAACAAAAAAATCCAATGCATTTACCTTTTTAATATCCTTATGCAACTTCCGTATTTTAAATTTAGAAAACGAAACTTGCCGAAAATTAATTAATGAAGCAATAAATCATTCAAATTTAAATGAAGAAAATATAAAAAAAGAAATATCAAAAGAATTATCCTCAAAATACGAATTAATTAATAAAATCAACGATAAACTCTACGATGACAATTCTAAAGAAAAATCATTAGATTCAATCAGAAGAATCTGCAATAAAGAAAATCCAAAATAACAAAGCTAAAATCGAAAGAAGAAAACGGACAAAATATTAACAAAAACTTGCAAAATCCAAAAATAACAGAATTAACACACAAAGAAAAAAAGAATAAATATAGTTTTAGACAATGCAAGAATTCACACCACAAATGGTTCAAAAAGCTGCCGAAATATTAAATATAAACCTAATATATTTAAGACCATATTTTTCCCTGATTTAAGCCCTATTGAAGATGTTTGGAGAGTAATTAAAAAAACAACATATAAAACAAATTATAACTCTGAAAATGAATTGATAAAAATATTTAAAGACAAATTCTATGAAATTATTGGAAGAAAATCATTTTATGAAAATTGGTTAGACATAAATAGTATAAACTTTTAACGAAAAACTATAAATAAATGTTTGATAATATTAAATAATCTTAAATTTTACTATCATTAGGTTATAGCTAATTATTTTAAAACATTCCAAGAATATAATTTATAAAAATATTTCAATAATCCATATTAATCTTTCATTAAATTATACATAATCGCTTTTTGCGCATATAATCTATTTTCAGCTTGATCTATGACAACAGATTGTTCACCATCAATAACATCTGAAGTAACCTCTTGACCTCGAATAGCAGGCAAACAATGCATAAATATTGCATCATCCTTAGCATAACTCATTAATTCTTTATTAACTTGATAAGGTTTAAAAACATTTAATCTTTCTTTTTCCTCATCTTCATCACCCATACTAACCCAAACATCAGTATATATAACATCTGCACTATTTACAGCAGAATATACATCTTCTTCAACTGAAATAGAAGCATTAGTATTTTTAGCAATATCTTTAGCTTTTTTTAGAATAGTTTCATTAGGTTCATAACCTTTTGGACAAGCAACAACCATATCCATGCCTAAAATTGCACAAATTAGAAGTAAGGAATTACAAACATTATTTCCATCCCCAACAAAAACTAGTTTACCATTAAAATTTCCACGAATATTTTTAATAGTCAACATATCAGCTAATGCTTGACATGGATGTTCTAAATCAGTTAATCCATTAATAACAGGTACAGTAGAATTTTCAGCAAGTTCGATAATATCTTTATGATGTAATGCCCTAATCATAATACCATCAACATATCTAGACATGACCCTAGCAGTGTCAGATATAGATTCACCTCGACCAATTTGAAGATCATTAGTGGACAAATACAATGCTGAACCACCTAATTGATTCATCCCAACTTCAAATGAAATTCTAGTTCGAGTAGAAGATTTTTGAAATATCATAGCTAATGTTTTATCTTTTAAAACAGCATCGATTTTATCTTTTTTAAAGTAACTTGCCAAATCTAACAAATGCACTACTTCATCCCGCATATCACAAACAGATAAAAGATGTTTCATTTACTTCATCTCCATTTAAAAAAAAAAAATATTATAATAATTTCGTTATAAAAATTAAAATATGTAAAAACAAACATAAAAACTTAATTCAAAATATAAAGAAATAATTAAAAATTAAAATAGATATTATTATCTCAAGTCATTCATATGATTTATTCTTTTTTGTATAATCTCTTGAGTAGCTACATCACCCCTATGATACAAATGCCCTTTGATAAATTCTGTAGCTTTCTCAGCAATTTTTTCAGCCTCAGCAATAGTATCCCCTTGTGCAACAACTCCTAAAGTTCTTGAAGAAGAAGTATACAAACCATCATCTTTCTGATTAACTGCAGCATAGAATACTTTAGCTCCAATATCATTGATTGAATCTTCATCAACATCCACAATAGTATCAGCGTATTTAGTCTCAGGATACCCATCAGGTACAACATATTTACATACAGAAGCTTTATTCTTAAATTTAGCCTCTTTTAGAGTACCATCAATTATATCTTGACATATTTCAACAATATTTGTCTCAAGTAAAGGTAAAACATTCATTGCTTCAGGATCACCAAAACGTGCATTGTATTCCACTAATCTAGGACCATCCCCACATAACATGAATTGACCATATAATATTCCTTTATAAGGACTTGTTTCTTTAGCTATTGCTTCAATAGTGTCTTGCATTATCTTAACTGCATCATCATAATCTTTCTGAGTCATGAATGGCAATAATCCATTTTTATCTGAATAAGATCCCATACCCCCAGTTATAGGCCCCTGATCCCCTTCAAATGCATGAGGGTGATCTTGTGCAGCAGGCATTGGAACAATTGTTTTTCCATCAGAAAATGCTTGTATAGTAAATTCTTCACCAATCAATCTTTCTTCTATGACTACTCGAGGATGACCCCCCATTTTAGTTTTCATTACATGGTGCGCATATTCTTTAGCTTCGTTGTTATCTTTTAAATGCTCACCTACTATTTTAACTCCTTTTCCTCCAGTTAATCCTACAGGCTTGATTACAACATCTTTTTCATAAGAATCTAAAAATTCTTGGATATCCTCATAATTATCAAATACACGATATGTGAGTGACCCTTCAATTTCATATTTTTCAAATAAATTTCTCATGAATGATTTGTCAGTTTCTATTCTTGCTGCACTTTTATTAGGACCAACACATTTAATTCCCGCATCTTCTAAAGTATCAACAATACCCAATTCTAAAGGAGCTTCTGGACCTATAAATGCAATATCAATATTTTTATCAACAGCAAAATTTTTAACAACCTCTAAATTAGTTTCATCAGCTTGTAAAAATTCTTCACTAATTTTTGCTATTCCTGGATTTTTTTTGCTCATTACTGAATATAATTCGGCATTTCCAAATATTGCTTCACAAATAGCATGTTCTCTTGCACCAGTCCCTACAACTAAAATTTTCACGATTAAATCCCTCCAATAACCATGTTTTTCCTTTTTATTACTAAATGATTTTTAATAATATTAATAAAATAAGTTAAATCTTAGTACAATTCATTATATTACTTTTTTACTTAATAAGAATTTTTAATATAAAATATATATAAAATATAATACTTATATAAAACATATCAAGAATTAAAAATTATTAAAAGTGAGCAAAATAATAAAAAATGAATAAAAAAGAATTTAATATGAATTAAAGAAATTAATAGAAGTAATATTAAATTTAAACTTATTAAAACTCATTATTATAAATATTGAATTATAAGGTGTTTTTATGAAAGGTGGTCAAGCTCTAATAAAATCTTTAATAAACCTGGGAGCTGATACTGTATTTGGGTATCCTGGAGGACAGGTGATTCCTCTTTATGATATGATTTATGATTCAGATTTAAATCATATTTTAGTTAGACATGAACAATGTGCAGCTCATGCAGCAGATGGATTCGCACGTGCTTCAGGTAAAGTAGGAGTATGCATTGCAACTTCAGGACCAGGAGCTACAAATTTAGTAACAGGACTTTCTACATCATATATGGATTCAACCCCAGTAATAGCAATTACAGGACAAGTACCAGGACATTTAATTGGAAATGATGCTTTTCAAGAATCGGACATAATTGGTATAACTATGCCCATAACTAAACATAATATCCAAATTAACAATCAAAATATGATACCTGCATATATTAATTCTGCATTTGAAATTGCTAGTACTGGACGTCCAGGACCTGTTCTTATTGATATCCCAAAAAATATTCAAGAAGCAGAACTTGATGAATATAATGACGGTAAAATAAATCTTGAAGGTTATAAACCAACAAAAAAAGGACATAAAATGCAAATTAAACGTGCATACGAGACTATTTTAAAATCTGAAAAAATTGTTATTCTTGCAGGAGGAGGAATTATACTTGCAAATGCTACAAATGAATTGAATAAATTAGCTAAATTAATAAGTGCTCCTGTTGCAACAACACTCATGGGTAAAGGAATAATTGATGAATCAGATGAATCTTCTTTAGGAATGATTGGTATGCATGGTCGTAGAGCATCAAATAACCTTGTAAATGAGTGTGATTGTTTAATAGCAATTGGATGTAGGTTTTCAGATCGTACTACAGGCAAACTTGATGAATTTATTCCTGATGCTAAAGTTATTCATATAGATATTGATCCTGCTGAAATTGGCAAAAATGTTAATGTTGATATTCCAATTGTTGGTGATGCTAAAATAGTTTTAGAATCATTAATTAAATTATTAGAATCTAAAAAAATTAATAAATCTAATTTACCATGGGTTAATTATTATAAAACAAAAAATAAGAAAGGACGGCCACAAATATCATTTGAAGATGATGAATTGCTTAAACCGCAACAAGTATTGAAAGAATTATCTGAAGTTATTAATAAAGATACTATTATTACAACAGATGTTGGGCAAAATCAAATGTGGATGGCTTATGCATTTAAATCTTCTAAACCACGTACTTTTATTTCATCAGGTGGCGCAGGCACTATGGGATTTGGTTTCCCTGCAGCAATGGGTGCAAAAGTTGCATTACCTGAATCAGATGTTGTTAGTGTTTGTGGTGATGGAGGCTTCTTAATGTCTTGTCAAGATTTAGCTACAGTTAAAGAAGAAGATATTCCTTTTATTACTTGTATTTTAAACAACAATTATCTTGGAATGGTTGCCCAATGGCAAAGATTGTTCTATAACGAACGTATGTCTCACACTTATCTTGGAACTACACCTGACTTTGTTAAATTAGGAGAAGCTTTTGGAATTAATTCTGAACGTATTGAAAAAGTTGGTGAAACTAAAGAAGCTCTTAAAAAAGCACTTAAAACAGGAGAACATACTTTATTAGAAATTGTCATTGACCCAAATGAATTATTACCAATGGTTCCTCCTGGTGAAGGAATCAATAATATTGTTGGTGAAAAATCAGAGGATGGTGATTAATTTGAATAAAAATCATATTATCAGCACACTTGTTAAACATGAATCTGGAGTATTACAACGAGTTTCTGGTTTATTTACTCGTAGAGGTTTTAACATCGAATCAATAACTGTTGGTGAATCTGAAATTGATGGTTTAGCCCGTATGACAATTATATCTCATGGTGATGAAAAATCATTAGAACAAATGCTTAAACAACTAAATAAATTAATTGATGTTATTAAAGTAAGAGATTTAAATGTTGAAACAACTATTAAAAGAGAATTATGCCTTATTAAAATGAGCACACCAACAGAAAAGGTTAGATCTGAAATTATACAATACACCCAAATTTTTGGTGGAAAAATTCTTGATGCAACCTCTGAAGATTTTATTATTGAAATTACTGGTGACTCCGATAAAATTAATTCCTTTTTAGACTTAATGAGGCCTTTAAATATTAAAAAACTATCTAGAACTGGACCTACAGCCATGAGCAAAAGCACCCGTTGTTAAAAAAAATGAGTCTGTAAAATTTTATAAAATTATTTTACATAATATTATCTTTTGAATGGTGTTTATCAGGCCTTAAACTTTAAATCTTATTTTTTATAATAATGTATATTATGAGATTATCTAAAAAGATGCTAAGAGATATTAAAGTTAATAAAACACAATTTATTTCAATATTTTTGATGGCATTTTTAGGTATTTTTGCTTTTTGTGGAGTTTGTGGAGAATACTATGGATTAGAACAAACTATTTCTGATTTTTATAATGATACAAATCTTGCTGATGGCTGGATTTATAACACTAATATTGATAATGATTATTTAGATAAAATAAATAATTTCACTGAAGAATCTGAAAGACAATTTATTATAAGTTCAGTTGGAGATTTTAAAAACGAACCTGACATTACACTTCATTTTGTTGAAGATAATAAAATTTCTAAATTTTATGTTTCAGAAGGTGAAGAGTTTAATGTTTCTGATGATTCTGGAGTATGGCTTGATAAAAGATTTGCAGATGCTAAAAATTTAAAAATAGGAAACAACATTACTTTTAAAATTAATGGAATTTCCATTGAAAAAGAAATTAAAGGAATTGGTTATTCACCAGAATATGTTTATAAAGCATCTCCTAATTCCATAACACCTAATTTTGAAGATATTGGTTTTGCATATTTATCTTATAAAGCATTCCCGTTAACTGTGCAATATAATACTTTACTTGTCAAATTTAATCAAAGTGAAGATTTTAAAGAAAAATTGGATAAATCTGTTAATTATTTATCATTTACTAAAAAAGAAGATCAAGTTAGTGTGGCTCAATTTTCAGAGGAAATGAGTCAACATAAAATGATGGGTGATGTTTTCCCTATAGTATTTATTTTAGTTACATTTTTAACACTTTTAACTACAATGACTCGTATAGTTACTAATCAAAGAACACAAATTGGTATTTTAAAAGCAGTTGGTTTTAAAGACTATAAAATTATTTTACATTATTTATCTTATGGATTTTGGCCTATTTTTACTGGAGCTATTTTGGGTTTAATTGCTGGACCATTAATAATTCCTGAGATGTTTTATCCTTCAATGACATCACGTTATAGTTTACCTGTTTGGCATCCTGGATTTGATATTAGTTTTGTTTATGTTAGTGTTTTAATGGTTATTTCTTCATTAATAATTACGTATATTGCTTGTAGAAATATTTCAAAAGAAACTCCTGCAAGCGCTATGCACCCAAAGGGACCAAATACTCCCCCAACAGGAATTTTAGAAAAATTTAATATTTGGTTTTATTTAAGTTTTAATTTTCGTTGGAATTTACGTGATACTAGAACAAATAAATTCAGAGCATTAATGGCAATTATTGGAGTTATGGGATGTGCTGCATTAATAATATCTGCATTTGGTATGAATGACAGTATGAATGAACTAAAAAATTGGGAATATGATGATATAAATCATTTTGAATCTAAATTAATAATATCTAATAATGCTTCATCTGAAGATGTTGATTCAATTAATGACAAAGTTAATGGTGCTAAAATCATGCAAAGTGGTATTGAAATTAAAGCTAATAATCTAGAGGATACTGCTTCAGTTTTAGTTTCAAATAATACTGATTTAATATCTTATACTAATCGTGAAAAAAATCCTATTAATATTGAAGAGGGTGATGTTTCAATTTCAATTAAATTAGCTGAGAAATTTAATTTAAAAATTGGAGACAAAATTAAATGGCATATTATTGGCAGTGATAATTGGGTATCATCCGAAATTGGGCAAATACATGCAGAACCTGTTTCACAAGGATTAATTATGTCCCCAAATACTTTAAAAGATTTAAATTTAAATTTCACTCCAACTAGTATTGTGACATCTGAAAAAATTGATGAAGATTATGATTCGATAAAATATGTTACAACTTTATCTGAGATGAAAGAAAGTTGGGATAAAATGACAGAATCTGTTATGATGATGGTTTCAGTTATAATCTTCTTTGCAATATTACTTGCTGTTGTAGTCCTTTATAATTTAGGAATATTATCATTTACAGAAATTGAACGCGAAATAGCTACTTTAAAAGTGTTAGGTTTTAAAACTAGAGATTTAAGAAAGTTATTATTAACTCAAAACTTATTTTTCACATCAATTGGTTTTATTTTGGGAATTCCTTTAGGATTATATTTTATGATTTTAATGATGGATGCTGCTGGAGATTCTTTCTATTATGTTCCTTCTTTAACATGGAGAAATATTCTTTTATCTGGAATCATAACATTCACAATTTCTATCGTTGTTAACTTAATGTTTTCAAGTAAAATTAAAAACTTAGATATGGTTGAAGCTTTAAAAGATGTTGAATAATTTAAAGAATCAATAGGAAATCTTTATTCTATAACGTGTAAATTAAAAGTATTTTTTAAAAATAGCATCATAATTAGCTTTATTAATTACTTTAAATAATAATATAGTACATACATCAATGATTAGTTTTTTTATAAAAAATAGCTAGGAAATGTTTATTAAAATTCATGAATACTTTGGAGGAACATATAATGAATATTTACTATGAAAAAGATATAGACGGATCTATTTTAGCTGATAAAACCATCGCAGTTATAGGATACGGAAGCCAAGGGATGGCCCAATCTAGAAATATGGCCGACAGCGGATATGATGTAGTTGTTGGTTTAAGAGAAGGGGGAAAATCATGGCAAATAGCTAAAGATGATGGCATGAATGTTAAAAGCATTGAAGATGCAGCTAAAGAAGCAGACATTATCCACATACTTATTCCTGATGAATTACAACAAGATGTTTATAATAAACAAATAGCCCCTTATGTAGAAGAAGGAAACACTATTTCATTTTCACACGGATATAATATCCATTTTGAATATATTAAAGCTCCTGAAGGAGTCAATGTTACAATGATTGCTCCTAAAGCACCTGGCGCAATGGTTAGAAGAACTTATACTGAAGGATTTGGTACACCAGGACTCATAGCTATTGAAATCGATGCAACAGGAAATGCTAAAGACATTGCATTAGCCATGGGCAAAGGTGTTGGATTAGCTAGAGCAGGAATTCTTGAAACTACATTCCAAGAAGAAACTGAAACAGATTTATTTGGTGAACAAGTAGTTTTATGTGGAGGAATAACTGAATTAATTAAATCTGGTTTCAAAACATTAGTTAATGCAGGATATCAACCAGAAATTGCATACTTCGAAACTTGCCATGAAGTAAAATTGATTGTAGACCTTATATATGAAAAAGGATTAGCTGGAATGTGGGATAACGTAAGTAACACTGCAGAATTTGGTGGATTAACAAGAAGAAATAGAATTATTAATGATGAAAGCCGTACAGAAATGGAAAAAATATTAAAAGAAATTCAAAAAGGTAAATTCACTAAAGAATTCTCTTTAGAAAATAAAGCTGGAGTTCCAATGCTCAACAGAATGAGAAAACTTGAAAACGAAGAACAAATAGAAATTGTTGGAACCAACTTACGTAAACTTTGTGGATTACAAAAAGACGACTAATAAATTATAAAGGTGATTTTATTGGTCTTTGTAGGTATGGATCATGGAACTACTGGAGTTTCATTCACTATACTGCCTTCATCGAAAAAAGAAGATGAAAAATTAGCTAAACATTTAAAGATTAATAGAGAAGATTTAGCTGAAAGCAAGGTTTCTGCTATTAAAGAACTTTCTAAAAATGTTAATTTAGATTCTATAGAACTTATGGTTATAACATACGCTATGGGAGATGGTATAAACACAATCAAACCATTAAATGACGTTAAATCACGAGGAATACGTTCTATTAGTGGCGCAGGCAAGGTTACTGGAGGAGGAACATCGGTTTATAGTGAAATAGAAAAATCTAACATACCTACTTTATTATTACCCGGTCTTCATGATGGTTGTGACTTTTTGGACCCACGTTTTAGAAGTGCTTATTCCCATCATGCTAGTGCTGAAAAAATTAGTATTACATACAATGCATATCTTGAAACTGGCTGGGAAAATATGATTGTTGCAGATATTAGTTCCAATAGTGTCACAATGCTTGTTCAAGACGGCATCATTATTGGAGCTATTGATGCTTGTTTAGGCGCTATGGGACTTATTCATGGACCCCTAGATTTAAAAATGTTGCGCGATATTGATGATGGCAATAAAACTGCTAATGAGTGTTTTTCTCATGCAGGTGCTGTTAAAATATGTGATAATTGGGATAACGTATCTAAAGTTAAAGACAACTTTTTAAAACAAATCCTTGATGGTGATGAAAATGCTATTTTAGCATTAGACACAATGGTTATGACTATTGCTATGGAAATTTGGGGCCTTATTGGAATTTCTAATAAAATTAATGGAATTGTTTTAACTGGTTCCATGGGAAGTATGATTGAACCTATTGACTGTTTTAATCGTATAAAAAAATATTTTACTGATGATATGCCAGTTATAAATATACCCTCAACTTCCGGATCTATGGGTAGCGCTCAAATTGCTAGAGATATTTTTAATGGTAAAAAAAGTATTTTAGGTATTGATGTAGAATATAAAATTTAATTTACTTTATTCATTTAATGATAAAAAAGAAATTAATCTTCCTTTTATGAATTGAATTCCATCATCTAATTCTAGAACCACATTGAAATAGTTATCTATACTTATTAATTTTCCTTCAATTTCATCTTGATTTTTCATTCTAACAATTATTTGTTTATCTTTGAATTGTTTAAATTGCTTTTTTAGTTGATTATTGTCATTATTTTCTGGCATTTAACTACCTGCCTCATAAATCATGAAAAAATAATATATTATAAATATTAATATCTAAATATTGATTGAACTATTATATAAAAATAATGTATTAATAATAAGATAAAAAATTATATGTTATCATCACAATATAATTAATTATAATAGTATAATTTATTTTGAGATATTTCATAAAAATCTCATAATTTGTTATCTATTAAACACAAATCTACAATTAATTATTGAATTTAATTAAAATAGATTTTTAGAAATATAAACTAAAATTCTTTTAATTAAATTCATTAACTATTATTCCAAATGGAGGCTATAACATATCTGTTAATCAATTAGAAAGTAATCTCCAAGCTGTAACTTCAACACTTGCTTGTCTTGAAAAAAGAAAAGACTGTAATGTAGAAGTTTTGGAAGCTCTCAGAAAAGAAAGGGACAAATTATTAAAAGATTTACATATCAAATAATTTTTATTAAAAATTATTAATTTATATTGCATTTTGAATTTATAGATAATATACTTTATAAATTACATATAATCAATTACTTTAACCAATTTTTTAATGATTCCATATCTCCAGTACAATCTAATTTTATAGGCGTTAATGTGGGTACTTTTTTATTCCTAATTGCATCAACATCAGTTCCAGACTCATCTTTTAATACTTCTTCACCACCAAACCAGTAATAAGAACTCCCTCTTGGATCCATTCTTTTTTCTACACTCATTGAATACATCCTTTCCCCTAATCTAGCTATTTCTAATTCTTTTTTATTGATATTAGCAGGTATATTTAAATTTAATAAATCTGATCCTTTAGGTAAACCATATTTAAGTATTCTTTCTACAATTTCATGAATTAATTCTGTTATATGGCCGTAGTTCATTTCAAAAAAACCATTTTGAAATTTTATAGAACAATCCACCTGTATTGATACAGCTAATGCAGGTATATTTTGTGCTGCAGCTTCCATTGCTGCACCTAATGTTCCAGATGATGTTAATTCAGATTTTCCTAAATTTTCCCCTAAATTTATTCCAGAAATTACAAGATCTGGTTTTTGTTCACATACTTCATATATACCCATTAATACTGCATCTGTTGGAGTTCCAATAACTGCATGAGCCTTCGTTCCATCATTTAAAGTTGTTTTAATTAGCCTTATAGGTTCAAATAATGATATTGCATGTCCAATACCACTTTGTTGTACTAATGGAGCACATATTTCTATATTTGCTAAATTTAATAGAGATTGTTTTAATTCAAGAAGTCCTGATGAGTTAACTCCATCATCATTAGTTAATAAAATTGTTTTCATAGTATCCATTTTTTAATTTTTGTTATATATATAAGTAAATTAAAAGTTTTAATTTTTTTAAAATATATAAATGAGTTTAATAGTAAACTTATAGTATAAGTTTAAATAATTAATCATTACAAAAATAACTTTAATAGATATAATTATACAATTTAATTTACAATAATTGTCGCTCCGAAGGTGGGAATATTGGAGAAAAAGAAACTAGTTGAATTTATGGGCAAAGTTATGGAAAAATCAGGTTACAAAGTTTATAAAAACTTTAAAACCTCAAAACATATTATTGATATTTATGGTGTTTTGCCTACAGTATTAGGCGATATAGGCGTTATTGTTACATGTAAAAATTATGATGAAAGATGGAATGTGGGTTTAGATGTTTTAAAAGAAATAGAAATGATTTCTAAAAGTATGAAAGCTTCTAAAGCAGTTATTGTTACAACATCAGGATATACACCTCAAGCTATTAATTATGCCGCTAGACGTAATATTAAACTTATTGATAGGGAAATGCTATTTAATATAGCCCAAAGATTCTCTGAAGAACAAGAAGAAGAGAAGAAAATTAAATTAAAAAAAGAAAAAGAAGAAGAATATGATGCTGGTGATGAGGAAGCTCGAAGAGATTACATAATGGGTTATGTTTCACCATCAACAATATCATCTAGAAGAGCTAAAGGTCCTTTAGGCAGTATAGACCGTACTAGCATTCTTACTCAGCGTAAAAATAATCAATTAGCCCATAATATTAATCCCACAATTTCAATTAATTTATATCCTGCACTCAGAGAATTAATGAATAATACATTTATTTTAATTGCAATTGTTGTTTTAATCTCATATCTTATTACAATTTTAATTAATTATTACAGTCAATTAACTACAGGTATGTTAGGTTTATTGAAATTTATTTTATCTGCAACATTATCTTATGGATTAGTTTACATATTTGAAGAACGTAATGCAGATGTACTAATTAAAGGAACCACAGTATTCTTTATTTCATTATTAGTTTCAATTATTTTGATTTTTATTTAAATAAAAATCAATTACTTTTTTTATTTGTTAGTTAGTGTTAACTATCTTAATAATGTTAATTTAAAACCCCGGATTTATAGTTCTGGACAATAATTATTTTATGAATAAAACTGTTTATGTTAACAAATAAATTCAAATTTCTAACTTTTATGAAATTAAAGCTAATTAAAGAGTTATATAGAATTATTATGTTAATAAATTCACTAGTTAATTAAAAAATTTTTTGTCCAAGACTATAGTTTTAGAATAACCAAAATAATAATCCTTAAAAAAAATAGTTTTTATATAGTGGGCCGGAGGAGATTCGAACTCCTGATCACCTCGTTGTAAGCGAGGTATCATACCCCTAGACCACCGGCCCATATAACAATTATCTAATTTAGTCGAAGCAGTATATAAATCTATTGATATTTAATTTTTGACTACAGCTATACTAACATACAACTAATAAATAACAGTTTTCTTCTAAAAAAAATAAAGTTTAAAGATAATTAAAATAAATATAAAATATTCTATAAAAAATAATTAATTAAAAATAGGAATGAATAAAATGGCATGGGATGAAACACAAAAAATATGGATGAATGGAGAATTAGTCGACTGGAATCAGGCAAAATTACATGTATTATCTCACGTTGTACATTATGGAACTAGTGTTTTTGAAGGAATAAGAGCATATCATAATGATAATGGTACGGCAGTATTCCGATTAAAAGAACATGTTAAAAGATTATTTGATTCTGCAAAAATTTATAGAATGGAACCCTCATATTCTCACGAAGAAATTTTTAATGGAATTCTTGATACTGTTAGAGTTAATGAATTAGAAAGTTGTTACATTCGACCTATCATTTATAGGGGTTTAGGCGAATTAGGTGTTAACCCATTAAACTGTCCAATTGAAACTGTTATTGCAGCTTGGGAATGGGGAGCATACTTAGGGCCTGAAGCTTTAGAAAAAGGAGTTAGTGTTGGTGTGTCTTCTTGGAGATGTATGGCTCCAGATACTATGCCAAGTATGGCTAAAGCAGGTTCAAATTATATGAATTCACAACTTGTTAAAATGGAATCTATTGCAAATGGTTATGATGAAGGCATTAGATTAGATTATCAAGGATTAGTTAGTGAAGGTAGTGGAGAAAACATCTTTTTAGTAGATGATGGTAAAATTTATACACCAACTCTTTCATCATCCATTCTTAAAGGAATAACCCGTGATACTCTTATTACTATTGCTAAAGATTTAGGTTATGAAGTTATTGAACAAGGCATTCCACGTGAAATGTTATATACTGTTGATGAAGTATTTTTCAGTGGTACTGCTGCTGAATTAACTCCAATTAGTTCAATTGATAAAATAACTGTTGGTGAAGGCAAACGTGGCCCTGTAGCTAAAGAATTACAAACTACTTTATTTGATATTATTGAAGGTAAAATTGAAGATAAATACAATTGGTTAACTTATATCTAAGGAGGATAATTTTTTGGATATAACACATGCAATTATTATTGGATTAGTTCAAGGATTAACTGAATTTTTACCTATTAGTAGTTCAGGACATTTAGTTTTAATGCCCCAATTATTGGGTTCTGAATCTAGTTTAGTATTTGATACAATACTGCATGTTGGAACATTGGTTGCAATTTTTATATGTTTTTGGGACGATATTGTTAAAATTATTAAAGCTTTCTTTAGTAGTTTATCAGATATTCCTAAAGGAGGATTAGTTCCAGAAATAAGGAAAGATGATTATAAAAAATTAGCATGGTTGCTGATTATTGGCAATATCCCTGCAGGCGTTGTGGGAATTTTATTAAAGGATTATATTGAAATTGCATTTAGTAGTGTTTTAATGGTTGGTTTATTCTTACTTATTACTGGTTGCTTACTTTATTTTTCCGAATGGAGGGCTTCACAAGTTGAAGAACGTCTTAGGCACGGAATTGATAAATTAACTCTTAAAGATTCTTTAATTATTGGATTAGCTCAAGCTTTTGCTATTTTACCTGGAATTTCTAGATCTGGTTCTACTATTGCTACAGGATTATTTTTAGGTTTAAAAAGAGATTTAGTTGCAAAATACAGTTTTTTATTATCAATACCTGCTGTTACTGGTGCTGCACTACTTCAAATTAAAGATATTGGATCTATTGATATGAATATTGGTGCTTTGATTGGTGGATTTTTAGCAGCAGCAATTTCAGGTTATTTTGCTATTAAAGTTGTCATGAATTTGATTCAAAGTAAGAGTTTAAAAGTGTTTGCTTATTATTGTTGGTTTATTGGAGCAATAGCCATTATTTCAAGCATTATATTCTAAAATAACTCATTAATTTTTAAAAAAAAAATTTTATTTAATTATAAGTTTATTCCAGCATTGTTTCTATTTCTTTTATTAAGACATCAAGACTTATACCTTTTAATAATGCATGCATTAATACTCCACCCGCCCCTACTCCTTCTTTTGCTGAACCTGTTGCATATGTTTTTAATCCTTCATTTGTTGATTTTTCAAAATGTGGATTTGAAGCAAATAATGTTATATCCCCAATTTGTGAGATTATATCATGAATATTAGAGTTTTCATCTTCAGCTACATAACTTGTTGTAGCTATACACATATTAGAAAAATCAAATTCAGGTTTTATTGCTTTTATTAATGCACATACAGCAGTCATTTGAGTTCCTCCAGCTAATGTTACTGGTACTTCACTTCCCATAACTAATCCGGCTAATGTTGGAATCATTGGATCACCTACTGCTTTTACTGCATCAAATGGAGATTTTAATTCACCAATTTTTAATCCTGAATTTTTTAGTCCTTCTGCTACTACTTTATTTTTGAGTTCATGGGGGTTTTCTATTAGGGTTCCACTTATCTTATTTTTTACATTATATCCTAATGCAGTTAGTACTCCTAATGCTGTTGTTGTTCCCGCAGGTGTGCTTTCTCCTATTATTATATGTTCTGTTATTTTAGAATAATTTTCTGCAAATAATTTTGCATTATTATAAATTTGTTCTGGGTTTTCTACTGCATTTCCAGTTCTTATATCTTTTCCTGGTTTTCCACCTAATTCTACATATGGTATTTGAGGTGTTATTTCACAACCAGCACTAACAGCTATGAAAGGCATATTTGATAATTTTAGTGCTGCTTTAGTTATTATTCCCGGTGTTGGTGCTGTTGCACCAGGTGTTTGTGGTATTTCAGGTAGAGATAACGGCATTCCAACTTGAATTAATTCTGCATCTGCAGGTGGAGTGTATTTCATTAATTTTGAACTTGCTCCCGCACATGTTATTCCTTCTATTTCTGCAGTTTCTGTTGTTGCAAGTACACAAATGAATGTTGATTTTTTATTTTCTATTTTTTTTAGGAATTCATTAGAGCCATATGTTTTTATATTATTCATTCTTTTCACCAGTATTGAATTTTTTAGTAGTTTTAAGTATTCCTGAAATAAATCAATGTTATTTGAATTATAATACTATTAACTAAAGTAATATTAACTTAATATAATATAAACTAGTAGGTTAACTAGAATAAAAAGTAAATAAAAAACATTAATAAAATTCTTACAAAAAGAAATTAATATATAATAAAAATAAGGAACATTACAAAAATGACAAAACGAATTTGTTTAGGTATTGAAGGAACAGCTGAAAAAACAGGAGTAGGATTAGTTACTCAAAATGGAAAAATATTAGCTTCTGAAGGAAACCCCTTAATTCCTGAAAAAGGAGGAATACATCCTAGAGAAGCTGCAGAACACCACGCAAAGAACATTCCATTATTAATTAAAAAAGCAGTGAAAACAGCAAATATAAATTTAAATCAGATAGATCTTATTTCATTTTCCAAAGGCCCAGGTTTAGGTCCCGCATTACGTACCGTGGCCACTGCAGCAAGAACTCTTGCATTATCGTTAAATGTTCCAATAATTGGAGTTAACCATTGCATAGGACATATTGAAATTGGAAAATTAACCACAGGCGCAAAAGATCCAGTTACACTTTATACTAGTGGAGGTAATAGTCAAGTTATAGCTTATGAAGATGGAAGATACAGAGTATTTGGTGAAACATTAGATATTGCAATAGGAAACATGTTAGATCAATTTAGTAGAAATTCTGGTTTAGGACATCCTGGCGGCCCTAAAATAGAAGAATTATCAAAAAATGCAAATAAATATATTAAATTACCTTATACTGTTAAAGGAATGGATTTATCATTTTCAGGACTATTAACTTCTGCAGAGCGAAAATTAGAAAAAGGATCAAATATTGAAGATGTGTGTTATAGTTTACAAGAAACTGCATTTGCAATGACAGTTGAAGTAGCAGAAAGAGTTCTATCACACACTAAAAAAAATGAAGTTATGCTGTGTGGAGGAGTAGCAGCAAATAACCGTTTAAGAGAAATGGTTTCTATTATGGCTAAAGAACATTATGCTGATTTTTATATACCTCCTATAAAATATTGTGGAGATAATGGAGCAATGATTGCTTGGATGGGCCAGTTAATTTATGATTATAATGGTTCTGATTTGATTGAAG
This sequence comes from uncultured Methanobrevibacter sp., assembly GCA_902795935.1. Classification (GTDB taxonomy): domain Archaea; phylum Methanobacteriota; class Methanobacteria; order Methanobacteriales; family Methanobacteriaceae; genus CADBMS01. The sequence goes on along the minus strand of CADBMS010000062.1, from coordinate 3,355 downwards.
ATACTAATGTTATACAACGATACCGAACAGATCAAGTTGATGTTCCATGGATGCATAATTCAAATAAAAAATTGAAATTACCAGATTATATGATGGAGAAAGGAGCTGAAGCAAATATATATGAATCTTCATGGTTAGATGAGGAATGTATTGTTAAAAAAAGAATTTCTAAAAGTTATCGTATAAATGAAATTGATGTTATGCTTAGAAAGTATCGAACTAAAAAAGAGGCACGTTTATTATCTCACGTTAAGGATAGTGGAATAAAAACACCATATCTATTTGATATTGACCTTGATAATTACACAATAACGATGCAGAAAATTAAAGGAAAAAGTTTAAAAGATATTTTAAATACATCACCTAGTAATTTAATAGAAAGTATTTGCGAAAACATAGGAAAAAATATTGCTAATATGCATAAACTCGAAATAATTCATGGAGATCTCACAAGTTCAAATATCATAGTAGATAACAATGAAATAATATTCATAGACTTTGGACTAGGAAAATACTCAAATTTGATAGAAGATTATGGAGTAGATCTTTTAGTTCTAAAAAAATCATTAAACAGCACTAATAATTCAATATCAGAAAAATACTTTGAAAATATCATTAAAGGATACAAAAAAACAAATCCAATAAAAATAGATGAAAAAATAAAGGAAATACAAGACCGTGGCAGATATATATAATGATTAAACAAAAATACAGGAGCTTAATATACTATGATAGTAACATTTATTACTAGTAACAAACACAAAATAAAAGAAGCAGAAAAAATTTTTCAGAAATTTGACATTGAACTAAAACATGCAAACCCTGGCTATCCTGAACTACAAGGAACACTTGAAGAAGTTGCTAGGTTCGGCGCAAAACATGTTGTCAAAAAACTGAATAAACCTGTTATTGTTGAAGATGCAGGACTGTTTATAAGAGCACTAAACTGGTTTCCAGGAACATATTCATCATATGTCCAAGATACAATAGGAAATGCAGGAATACTTAAGCTCATGGAAAATGTTACAGACCGATATGCCGAATTCAGGTCGGTTATTGGGTACAGCGCCCCCAATTCCGAACCCAAGATTTTTTTAGGTAAAGTCCCAGGACATATTTCCACAGAAGAGAAAGGAAATCAAGGTTTTGCATTTGATTCATTATTCTATCCAAAAGACAGTGATAAAACATTTGGAGAATTAGGATTAAATGAAAAAAATAAATTTTCACATAGACAAAAATCATTAGAACAATTTGCTAACTGGTTAATTAGTGAAAACTCTAAATAAAATCTAAAATTCCAAAAATTAATGGATTATACAATAAATGATAACACTGAGTTTATTATTAAAATATTTCATTAAAAAAATAAAGAGGCTAAATTATGGCAAACAAACCTGAATGGGTAGTACAATCCCCAAAAGAAATTGAAGAATTAATATTAAAATTAAAAAAAGAAGGAAATAGTGCAAGTAAAATTGGTATCATCCTAAGGGATCAACACGGAATTCCTAGTGTAAAAGATGCAACCGATAAAAAAATTACACAAATATTAAAAGAAAATGGTCAAGCTGATGAATACCCAGAAGATTTAATGAACTTAATTAGAAAAGCAGTAAACATAAGAGACCATCTAGAAGAAAACCCTAAAGATCTCCACACCAAACGGGGATTAGTGGTTACAGAATCACAAATTCGTCGCCTTGGTAAATACTATGTACGCGAAGGAGTAATGCCAGAAGGATGGAGATATGACCCGCAACAAGCAGCACTCCTTGTTAAATAGGGCTGATGAAGCTTGCCAAGTTCTAAATGAGAATTTGGAAAAAGAAAATGTTGTTAGAATCATTTCACATCATGATGCCGACGGCCTATCAGCTGCAGGCATCATAGCTAATGCAATATCAGAAGAAAACGGACAATATCATATAACTATAGTTCCTAGATTACAAGAAAATTTTATTCAAAAACTAATCAAGGAAAAATACAAACTTTTCTTTTTTTGTGATATGGGTAGTGCCTACTTAGATTCAATTTCTAAAATCAAAGGCGATGTTATTATATCCGATCATCATCAACCAATGAAATACGATACTGATAGCAATATTACCCATGTAAATCCACATTTATTTGGAGTAGATGGAAGTAAAGAAGTCAGTGCTTCTGGAGTAACATACCTCACAGTTAGAGGGCTAAAAAAACAATCACTTGCATGGATGGCTCTAGCAGGCGCATTTGGAGACATGCAATACAATTCAGAATTTATAAGTATTAACAAACTTATTGAAGATGAAGGAGTCAAAGATGGAAATATAGAAATACACCAAGGACTTAAAATTGCATCAAAAGCCGAAGAACCATTATATAAATCATTAGCTTATACATTCAACCCAATAATACCAGAACTAACAGGTAATCTAGAAGCATCACAAGCATTTTTAGAACGTATAGGAGTTTCATATGGTATAAAATTCTCAGATCTTGGTGAAGAAGAACGAGATATTTTAAAAGATGCTCTTATTGAATTAAATCCAGAAATATTTTCAAATATTTATAGTTCACCAAAACAAGTTTCATCATTACGTAATATTGAAGAGTATTCACGTATACTTGATGCATGTGGTAAAAACAAAAAATTTGGTTTAGCATTAGGATTATGCTTAGGTGAAAAAAACGAAGCATTAGATAATGCATTAGATATTCAAAGAAAATACACTCTAAATCTTGTTGAAGGTTTAGAATGGATTAGAAAAGAAGGTTCCATTACTATGGAAAATCTCCAGTATATTTATACTGATAAAAAACCTAGAAAAAATGTTTTAGGAACTATTGGAAGTATTGCTCTTTCAATGGAAACTATTAATCCAAAATTACCATTATTATCATTTTCTAGAATGGACAATATGGTTAAAATTTCTGGTCGTACCACACAAGATATGGTTAAATGTGGTGTTAACTTAGGTCAGGCATTAGATGATGCTTCAAGTAATTTTAATGGTACTGGTGGAGGTCATGATATTGCTGCTGGTGCTATGATTGAATATAAATACATGGACAACTTTTTGAATATCATGAATGATATCATAAGACATCAAATAAATGGTTAATTTAATTAACTATTTATTTTTTTATTTTTTTTAAAAAAATATAGGATTTATTTTATGTTTTTAACAAAAGAAGAAGAACGAATGCTACAAGGAGAGATGGGAGAAACTATTCAAAAAAATATGGAAATTTTAGTTGCTCTTGGAGATATTTATAACGCTGAAAAATTAGTAGATATTAGTTCTGCTCAAGTATCAGGAGTTTCTTATAAAACCATTGGTAATGCAGGGTTAGAATATCTCGAAGATTT
>CADBMS010000061.1 GCA_902795935.1 uncultured Methanobrevibacter sp. | reverse complement strand
TTTATTATAACTTAATTTTAAAATCAATACACAATATTTCAAGTGTAAATAAAATAAATAGATATTTATAGAAATTTGAGGTAAAAATCAATTTTAAGTGCAAAAATAAAAATTAGAAAAAAAGGTTTTCTACAAAGCCAAAATAATAATATTCATTTTTTTAGACAATTTTTTAAAAGTTACTCATATTATATTATAACTATTTAAAAAAATAAAATCAACATTTTAAATAGTATTTAGACTTATTAAAGATGTAAAAAGTTAAGAAGGGATATAATAAATTTCTAAGTAAATATTTATCAATAAGAGTATTTTAAGACTGTTCCTATTAAAAATTGAAATTAGAACTCATAATAAGAAAACATGAAAAACTTTCAATTTTTTATAATGTTTAATTAAATAACTTTATTAATTATTTAAGTAAAAAATTTATTTATGGAGATTGCTTGTAGGATTATTATTGAACAAATTTTAGATAATAAAATAACATCTAAAAAAGACCTTGAAAAAGCTAAACATAAAGTATGTCGTGATTTTAAGTTAGATGAATTTATGAGTAATTCACTAATTTTGAAGTATGCGGATTCTGAAGAGAAGAAAATTGTGACTAAAATTTTAATGAAAAAACCCACACGCACTATTTCTGGTGTTGCAATTGTTGCAGTTATGTGTAAACCACATAAATGTCCCCATGGTAGATGTTCATATTGTCCTGAAAGTGATGTTGCACCTCCAAGTTATACTGGTGAAGAACCTGCTGCTTTAAGAGCGAGAATGTATAATTTTGATCCATATAAACAGGTGTATAATCGATTATCTCAACTTAAAAGTATTGGTCATAATTTAGATAAAGTTGAATTAATTATTATGGGTGGAACATTTCCTTCTTATTTTATTTGTTATCAGGAGTGGTTTGTTTCTAAATGTTTAGAAGCTATGGTTGATTTTGGAATTAATGAATATGATATTAATATCTCTGATGATATGGGATCTATTAAAAAATATGGTAAAAATAATTTTGTTTTATTAGATGATATTCAACGGGCTAATGAAACTTCTAAAGTTAGGTGTGTAGGTATGACTTTTGAAACTAGGCCTGATTATTGTAATGCTGAAGAAGTTGATCGTATGCTTACTATGGGGGTTACACGTGTCGAATTAGGCGTTCAAACAATTTATAATCATATTTATCATCGTGTTAAAAGAGGTCATACAATTCAGGACGTAATTAAATCTAATCGTATTTTAAGAGATTCTGGAATTAAAGTTGCAATGCATTTCATGCCAGGATTATTTTCAGATTTTAATAAAGATTTGCGTATGTTTAAAAGAATTTTCAAAGATTCTTCTTTTAAACCAGATATGTTAAAATTGTATCCTTGTTTAATAACTAAAGGTAGTGAATTATATGGATTATGGGCAAAAGGAGAATATAATCCTTATACTGATGAGGAAGCTGTTGATTTAATTGTAGAAATTAAGAAAATTCTTCCTAAATGGGTTAGAACAATGCGTATTCAAAGAGATATTCCATCTCCTTTAATTGAAGCGGGTGTTAAAAAATCTAATTTAGGTGAATTGGTTTATAATCGTTTAAATGAAGAAGGAATTCAATGTAAATGCATAAGATGTCGTGAAGTTGGTCATCAAGCCTCTAAAGGAATAACTGTTAATTTAAGTGATATTGATTTATTAGAAGAAACTTATGACTCAGTGGGTGGTAAAGAAATATTCTTATCTCAGGAAGATGTGGCTAATAATGTTCTTGCTGGGTTTTTAAGGTTACGCATTCCTTCAAAACAAACTCATAGGCTAGAAATTAATGAAAATGCTGCTTTAATTAGAGAATTACATGTTTATGGTTCTTTAATTCCTATTGGTGAAAAACAATCTAATGTTGGTCAACATGTGGGTTATGGTGCTGAATTATTGTCTCGTGCTGAAGAAATTGCTTATGAAAGGTATGCTAAGGATAAAATGGTTATTATTAGTGGTATTGGTACTAGACGTTATTATTCTAAATGGGGTTATGAACGTGAAGGACCATATATGGTTAAAAAATTAATTTAATAGTTTAAAGTGATTTTATGGATAATTTTAATCGTTTTATTGATTATACCTTATTGAGAAGTGATGCTTCTTTTGAAGATATTGAAAAATTGTGTTTGGATGCAATTAAGTATGATTTTAAATGTGTTGTAGTGAATCCATTTTATGTTGAATTTGCTAAATGTTTGCTAAAAGGTACTTCTGTTGGTGTTTGTTGCGTAATAGGATTTCCATTAGGGGCTAATAAGAGTCAAGTTAAAGTATTTGAAACAGAGCTTGCAGTAAATGATGGTGTTGATGAAGTTGATATGGTTTTAAACATTGGTGCTTTAAAATCAGGTATGTTTGATTTAGTTGAAAAAGAGATTTGTGATGTGGTGCAAGCAGCAAAAGATAAACCTGTAAAAGTTATAATTGAAACTGCATTATTAACTTATGATGAAAAAATTAAAGTATCAAAAATAGTTGATGAATCCGGTGCAAATTTTATAAAAACTTCCACAGGATTTCAAAAAGGAGCAACATCAAAAGATATAGAGTTAATAAAAAATAATATTTCTATAACTACAAATATAAAAGCATCTGGTGGAATATCATCATTCAAAGATGCATTATCCTTTATCTATTCTGGTGCAACTAGAATAGGGACTTCTTCAGCTATTAAATTAATGAATGAGTTTAAAAAACAAAATAAATAATTATTATAAATAATATTTATTGTTCTTATAATCTTTTTTTTTCTATAACGTTAGGTAATAATTCTATATTTTTAAATTAGTATTATCAAAACCTTATTAATTTTAATGTAACTACTTATTTGGTAATGTATTCAAATCAGATTTATTAAAATATTATGGTTGTTTAAATGCTATAACATTATATGATAACTAATGAATTTATAATATAAATTAGCATTAATACAGAAACCTTTAAATATATCAAAGTTAAATATTAATTTGGAGGTGAATTTATGGCCGAATTACCTATTGCGCCAGTTGCTAGAATATTAAAAAATGCTGGTGCACAAAGAGTTAGTGATGATGCTAAAATCGCATTAACTATGGCTATTGAAGAGAATGGAGAAATAATCTCTAAGAAAGCTGTAGAACTCGCTAAACATGCAGGTAGAAAGACCATTAAAGCAGAAGATATTATAATGGCGATAAAAAGATAATTATTGTGTTTATTTTTGAAATCTGTGTTAATTGGTTAAAGATTTTAATTAATCTTTATTTCTACCTCATTATCTCTTAAGTTAATTATTTAAAAATAAAATGTTAATTTATATTTCTAATTTTTTAATATGGTATAGTTATCTACTTTATTTTTTACATAAAACTTTAATTTAGAATTTTGTGAGATGTTTGAATCATATTATGTAAAATTACAAAAGTTTATATACTATTAACTATAAATTTAAAAAAGATGCCCTATAAAAAGGGCCGGTGGTCTAGGGGTATGATACCTCCCTGACACGGAGGTGATCACGAGTTCGAATCTCGTCCGGCCCATTATTATAAGCCGTGGTAGTTCAGTTGGGAGAACGCCAGACTGAAGATCTGGATGTCGCTGGTTCAAGTCCGGCCCACGGCATTAATATTATTTTTTCATGTTAAATTATAATTTATTTATTTTTTTCAGTTAAATTAATTAAATAATCTAACTTATTATTTAATTCATTAATATTATTTTCAATTTTATTTATTTTTTCTTTAATATTTAATATTTCTTTATCTGAATTTTCGGATTTCTTTTTAATATCATCAATTGAATTTTTTGTTTCAATAATTTTTTTTTTAATAATATTAACTTTATGATTAAAACTTTTATTTTCTTCTCTAAAGACTTTTTCATTAATTAAATAAGCAAAATTAGCAGTAAGCACAGAAAATATTAAAACTCCAACTATAAGTAGTAATAAACCAATAATATGTCCAATCTGACTCTGAGGAATTATGTCACCATAACCTACAGTTGTTATTGTTTGAAATACAAACCATAAACTTTCATATAAACTATTAATGGTTGGATCGAAATAATATAAAGTGTAAGCAGAACTAGTCACAATGACTATGAAAATAGCCATCATTTTATCCAGATATGTTGCATTAAAGAATTTTTTAGAATATTTTGAAGATTCTTTCACTAATAATAAAATTCTTAATAACCTAATTAATATGATGATATTAAAAAAATGTAAGTTATGCTTTACAATTGGTAAAATAAATAGTTCTATTGGTATTGAAGCTAATAAATCCAACCAATTTTCTTTAAAATAATTTAATTTATTTGAGGATAAATTTGATTTGATTAAAAATGTAATTATTAATATTATACAAATTGTAGAGTCAAATATAATT
>CADBMS010000060.1 GCA_902795935.1 uncultured Methanobrevibacter sp. | reverse complement strand
CAGTAATAAGTGTAATAAAAAGACTATTCCAAGGAACCAATCACAGCAGAAGCCTAAAACTATCAAATAAGGAAACAAAACTCAAAAGCACAATCTACAACATATACCAAACAACACAAAAATAAAAAAATAGGATTTCTACAAAGCCATTAAATAATATTATTTTTTGTTTAAATTGTCTTTTGCAACAGCCATTAATAATTTTATACGATTTGTTTGATTTGTTTCGCTTGCTCCAGGATCATAGTCAATTGGTGCAATGTTTGCATTAGGATATTTTTCTCTTATTGATTTAATTACACCTTTACCAACAACATGGTTTGGTAAACATGCAAATGGTTGAACACATGCAATATTTGAAATTCCATTTTCTATATATTCTATCATTTCTGCAGTTAAGAACCATCCTTCTCCAGTCTGATTTCCAATTGATAAAATATCATTAATATTAGCTTCTAGTTCAAAAATATTTGATGGCAAGACATAATCTTTTTTAGAATTATCTAGGGCAATTTTTAAATCTTTTTCAAAAAAGTCTATTACTTTTATTACAGATTTAAATATAGTTGCTTTTGTTTTGGATATATTCAATAACATATTATTTGTTATATTATGTGTAGCCATATATTTTATGAATCCTGTGAAATCAGGAGGTATTACTTCTGCACCTTCATTTTCTAAAATATTTATAATAAAATTATTACCAAAAGGATGATATTTTATTAGAACTTCACCAACAATGCCTACTTTTGGTTTTTTAATTGAGGTGTCTAGTTCAATTTTTTCAAAATCATCAACCATATCATATATGCTTTGTTTAAATTTAATAGGATTTGAATGTTTGAGTGTTTCTTTACAATTTTTCATCCATTTATTAAACAATTTTTCAGATTCTCCTTCATGTAATTCATAAGCTCTATTTTTATAGTATAGTTTTTGTAATAAATCTCCATATAAACATGATTTAAGTAATTTATCCAACATTGGAATTGTGATTTTAAATCCTGAATTTTTTTCCAAACCTACAACATTGAAAGAAACAATTGGAATTTTAGAAAATCCTGCATCTTTTAGGGCTTTTCTTATAAAACCAATGTAATTTGTTGCTCTGCAACCCCCTCCAGTTTGGGACATCATTAATGCTGTTTTATCTAAATCATATTCACCTGATTGTAATGCTTCAATAAATTGACCTGTTGTAATAATTGATGGATAACAAGCATCATTATTAACATATTTAAGGCCAGTTTCTACTGTTGCTTCACTACATTTTCTTAATACTTTTAAATTGTATCCTATAGGTTTAATAGCAGCTTCAATAAGTTCAAAATGAATTGGGACCATTTGTGGAATAAGAATTGTGTAATTTTTGTTTTTCATTTCCTTTGTGAATGGAATTCTTGTAATTTCATAGTTTCCAAGTTTTAAATCGTTTTTATCTTCCTTAATTTGGGTTACACGTTTATTCATACTTGCAAGTAAAGACCTGACTCGAATTCTTATTGCACCTAAGTTATTTATTTCATCTATCTTAATTAACGTGTACATATTGTTATAGCTTTTTAATATTTCTTCAACTTGATCTGTTGTTACGGCATCTAGACCACAACCAAATGAATTTAATTGTATTAATTCTAAAAAATCATGTTTTCCAACAAATTCTGCTGCAGAATATAGTCTTGAATGGAATACCCACTGGTCAACAACACGAAGTTTTTTAGATGGTTCATCATAGGATATGCTATCTTCTGATAAAACAGCTAATCCCAAACTAGTAATTAAAGTATCAATTCCATGATTTATTTCAGGATCAATATGGTATGGCCTTCCTGCTAAAACAATTCCTTTTAAATTATTTTCTTTAATATATTTAATTGATTCTTGGCCTTTATTGAAAATATCTTCTTTAAATTGTTTATATTCTTTTTCAGCAGCTTCAACAGCATTTTTTAATTCCTTTTTTGTAAAATTATATTCTTTAAAACAATCTAAATTTTGAATAACTTTAACTAAATTTTTAGTATCAAAAATTGGAAGAAATGGATTAATGTATTTAATTTTTTCATCTTTTAAATTTTCAATATTATTTTTTATAACTTCAGAATACGAAACAACAATGGGACAGTTATAAATATTATCTGAAGATTCATATTCACGTCTAGAATATGGAATACATGGATAAAAAATAGTATTTATGCCTTTATTTAATAAACTCATAATATGACCATGTGCAAGTTTTGCAGGGTAGCAAACTGATTCTGATGGCATAGACTCCATTCCTTTTTCATATGTATTCCTATTGCTTTTTTCAGATAATAATACTCTAAATCCTAATTTTGTTAAGAATGTGAACCAAAATGGATAATCTTCATAAATATTCAAAACTCGAGGAATGCCTATTGTACCACGTTTAGCCTCATTTTCAGTTAAAGGTTTATAATTGAATAATCTTTCATATTTATATTTATAAATATTAGGAAGTTCATTTTTATTTTTATTTTCTATTCCCGACCCTTTCTCACATTTATTACCTGAAATAAAACTATTACCATTGTCAAATATATTAATTGTTAATAAACAGTTATTTTCACAAGCTTTACATCGAATATGATTTACTTTTATATTTAAATCATCTAATTCTTCTGTTTTCAAGATAGTTGAGCAATAATCCATATCAAGATTAGAATCATATTGTTCTAATGCCAATAATGCAATACCATAAGCTCCCATTAATCCTGCTATATCCGGCCGTATAACATTTTTTCCAACAATTAATTCAAAACTTCTTAGAACAGCATCATTATAAAAAGTTCCACCTTGCACGACTATATTTTTTCCTAAATCTTCCATATCCCTAACTTTCATGACTTTTTGAATTGCATTTTTTATAACTGAATAAGAAAGTCCACTTGATATATCCTCAATAGAAAAACCTTCTTTTTGTGCTTGTTTAATTTTAGAATTCATAAAAACAGTACATCTTGATCCTAAATCGGCAGGTGTTTTTGATTTGATGGCTTCTTTTACAAAATTTTCCATTGAAATATCCAAACTTTTAGCAAAAGTTTCTATAAAAGACCCACATCCTGAAGAACAAGCTTCATTTAACATTATATTATCTACGAATCCATTTTTTAGTTTTATATATTTCATATCCTGTCCACCAATATCAATAATACTATTGACTGAGGGTAAGAATTTTTTTGCTGCAGTATAATGAGCAATTGTTTCTATTTCATTAAAATCTATATTTAAAGCCATTTGAATTAACTTTTCACCATAACCAGTGACTCCACTAAAACGAATGATTATCTCTTTAGATAAATCATTATAAAGTTTTTTTAACATTGTAATAACACTTTTTAGTGGATTACCATTATTATTCTCATATAAAGAATAAAGTAAAGATCCTTCATTATCAATTAAAACAATTTTAGTTGTTGTAGAACCCGCATCTATTCCAAGAAATGCATCACCAGAATATGTTTTTAAATCTTTATAAATTGCTCTATTCTGACCGTGTCTAAATTTAAATTCATCATAATCTTTTTTTTATTCAAATAATGGAGGTAATGTGTTATTTTCACTGTATTCAGTAGTTTTAAATTTTTTAAGTTTTTCCTCTAATTCTTTAGAAGAATATGTTTTAGTACTTAATGTAGATAATGCAGCACCCATTGCAACTAATAGGTGAGCATTTTCAGGAATAATAATCTCATCTTTAGTTAAGTTTAGTGTTTCAATAAAGCGTTTTCTTAATTCTGATAAATAGTTTAAAGGACCTCCAAGAAAAGCAACTCTTCCTTTAATTGGCCTTCCACAAGCTAATCAACTTATTGTTTGATTAACAACAGCTTGAAAAATGGAAACAGCAATATCTTCTTTTTTAGCCCCTTCATTTAACAATGGCTGAATATCAGTTTTTGCAAAAACTCCACAACGAGAAGCTATAGGATATATTGTTTCATATTCTTTTGCAAGTTCATTTAATCCATTAATATTAGTATTTAATAATGATGTCATTTGATCTAAAAAGGCTCCTGTACCACCAGCACAAGTTCCATTCATCCTTTGTTCTATAACATTATCAAAATAGATTATTTTTGCATCTTCACCACCTAATTCAATCACAACATCTGTTTCTGGGATTAATTTTTCTACAGCAGATTTACAAGCCATAACTTCTTGTATAAACTCAATTTCCAAATTTTCAGAAATATCTAATGCACCAGATCCTGTAAGTGAAATTGAGAAATCATTGGCATTATAATCTTTTAACATTTTTTCTAATACATTATAAAGAGTTGTTTTAGTATCTGAAAAATGTCTTTCATAATTTGAATAAATTATTTCTAAATTTTTATTTAAAATTACTATCTTAATTGTTGTTGAACCAATATCTAAACCAACATGTAATAATTCTTTCATAAGTAATACCTTTAATAATTCATATATTACTAATATAATTATATCTAATTCTTTTCAATATAATATAAAACTATCATAATATTTATTGTTTATACTTATTAACCATATCAAACTCATAAATAGAATAAATTTAAAGAAAGATGCTATAATCAGATTAATTTAATTTAGTAAATTAATATATTCTCAGTATAAACATATTTTTTATTACATTCTCATTTACTAAATTTTTTACAATGTCCTCAACTTAATTTTTTCTAATTTTTATTGATTTTGTTATGTGTGATTTGTTATTAGTTTGTTTATGTTTTGTAGTATTAAGTTTTAGTGTTTTTTGGAATGGGTTGTTTGTTACTGGTTATTGTTTATTTAAATGAATATTGTTGTGTTTATTATTTGGTTTTTTTGTAATAAATCCGATTTTAATTGTTCAGTTCTTTGTTTTATTAATATTTGGGCTTTGTAGAAAACCTTTTTTTTTCGAGTATGTGAGTCTGTAAAATTTTATAGGCTTTTTTTGATTTTACTTTTTGCAGTTGTTTTTTTATTATTGTTGTTTATTTTTGTTAATTTTCTTTTGTTTTTCTAAATGTTTGTTAAAAAATAGTTAATTACTTTAAT
>CADBMS010000059.1 GCA_902795935.1 uncultured Methanobrevibacter sp. | reverse complement strand
TTTTAACTTTTTTACTTTCAGTTTCGCTTGTAAGTGCAACAAATAGTGCAGCCCCCAATGTTAAAATGGGAGATGAGGATGATGAAATTGTAAGTATTGTAGAGGATAATGAAATTATTGAATCAATTGATGAAGAAATTGATTATTTAAGTGTCAATCCTAATGGTACATTTACAGATTTGGCAAATGAAATAAATAATGCAAGAGATGAGTTGGAATTAACAAAAAATTATGTATACGATTCCACTATTGATTCAAACTATGAATATGGAATATCTCTTAATAAAAAAATTACAATTAATGGCGGAGGTTTTATTATTAATGGGAATAATAATGCTCACGTATTTTCTGTTTCGTCTAGTAATGTTATCTTGAAAAATATAATATTTAAAAATACTTATTATTCCCATAATGGAGGGGCTATTTCCTGGAGTGGAAATAATGGTTCTTTATTAAATTGTAGTTTTATAAATTCTTTTACTAAGAGTAATAGGGATATTAATAGTTATGGTGGTGCTGTCTTCTGGAGTGGGGATTATGGATTTTTATTAAATTGTAGCTTTATAAACTGTTTAACTAATAGTACTTGTACTGGAACTAACTGTATTAGCTATAGTGGGGGTGGTGGTGTTTATTGGGCTGGAAATAACGGATTATTGATTAATTCTAGCTTTATAAACTGTTTAAGTTATAGTCGTAGTTATCATGATTATATTATTAGGGAACAAAATTCCATTTATAGTTATAGTATTTGTGGTAGTTGGGGTGGCGGTATTTATTGGGTTGGAAATAATGGATCATTGATTAATTCTAGCTTTATAAACTGTTTAAATCGCAAATATAGTTATACAATTAGATATTACGAAAATAAGGGTACTACAACTTATGAATATGTCCTTTCAGATTATAATATGGCTAATGCTATTTATTGGAATGGCAAATATGGTTATATAATGAATTACACTGTAGATTCTAATGATTATCAAATAACTATCAATTATCCATTAAAACAACTAATTAAATCTAAAATTACTGCAAATATTTCTAATATAGTTTATGGTGAAACACTATCAGTAAAACCCTTTATTGATACGGGAGCTCCAGGCACTATATCCTTTTATGTTAATGGTGCATTAAATAAAACTATTAATGCAGGTCAAACATTGAATTTAAACAATTTGGATATAGGAACCTATAATATTACTGTTTGTTATAATGGAGATACAAGTTTTGAATCCACAGAATATACTGCTATTGTTAAAGTATTTGCCAGATATCCAATTGAAGTTGAAGACACTCAAAGTATTTATGGTACCAATAAACATTTCCAAGCAAAATTCTATGATGAATATGGAAATTTATTAACCAATAAATACGTGATTTTCAATGTAAATGGTGAAGACATTTCCGAACGAACAGATTCAAGAGGTATAGCAATTTTAAATAGAAATTTAAGCATTGGTAATTATAATATCACTATAATTAATCCAACTGCTAATGAAAATACAACAAATACTTTATTGATTTTCACTAGTGTTGAATCGAATGACACGTATGTTACTAATCACACGGATTTCGATTTTAATGTCACATTTTTTGATAATGACGCTGACAAATTAATTAATACTCCGGTATTATTTAAGATAAATGGCCAAGATAAAGTTGTTACGACCAACGCTGAAGGTGTTGCAATATTAAAACTGAATCTTGACATTGGTATATATGATATAATTTCAATTAATACTGTGACTGATGAAAGTAAAACAAATAAATTGTATGTTAAATCTAGTTCAACTGGTAAATACACTAGAGAAATTAATGAAAAAGACATGGAGGTTCCAACATTACCAAGTTCCTCTAGTGAATCAGTAACTGTAAAATTACCAAGTGATGCTTCAGGTACAATTACCTTAAATATTGATGGAAAAAATTATGAGTTTAATATAACCGATGGAATAGCTAACATTAACATGCCTGAATTAAACAATGGAAATTACCCATATACAATTACATATTCAGG
>CADBMS010000058.1 GCA_902795935.1 uncultured Methanobrevibacter sp. | reverse complement strand
TCCAGCTCTTGTTTCGCTTTCATCAATAGCACATACTAAGATAGCTCTATCTCCATGGGCTAATTCACTGTCTTGTGGGAAAAAGACGGTTCCTGCAATGTATGCGATTAATCCGATAAGTATAACAAGTAATATTGCAATAATGAGTTTTTTACTTCTTTTCATGCTATCTACCTTCATAGATTTTTAAAGCATTGAATTATATTGTCCTCATTATACTTAAATATTCTTAAAAAAATTAAAATTAATTTGAAATTCAATGACAATTGCATCCGAAGAAAAACATCCAAATCTTTTTTAAAATTCTTTTGAAAGTGTTTTTTTCTTCTTTTGCAGATTGACAACATTTATTTTTATTTGACATGTTAATCGAAGATTTTTTTAAGGTGAAATTAAATATGCGGACACATATTTAATTTCTGAGAGTAGTTATATGTTGTATTAAATTAGAAAAGAGAGATAACTAATTTAATCTAATCGGAGTTTGTGTAATATTAATTTGCATATTACATCAGTGTTAAATTTAGGCACACCTAAATTTTATCACCAATAATAAATAGTACAATTTAATATATAAATGTTTTCATTTTTTATGTATTCAAAAATTTTTAAAAAGAGATAATATGGTGTTTAAATAATTAAACACCTGTGTTTTGGAAAATATGGCAGTATTTTCCCATTAATATTAAATTAGAAAATTGTGGAAAACTAATTCAATATTAAATAATTTATTTTGGAGATTGTATTATTATTTGACTAATAATGTAAGTAATGATATTTAGGCACACCTAAATTTACATCACTATGTATTAGATTAGTGAAGGTAGTATATAAATGTTTTGATTTTTTTAGGCACGCCTAAATTTTAAACATCATCCAAGCATAAAATATTATACTCGTTATATAACAATTGATATATTTTAGTATATAAATGTTTCTTTAGGTTTGCTTAAAATTTAAATAAAAGAAAAATCAATAGGATATTATGTTTAGGTAAACCTAATGGGGGTTTGACTTAAAATAGAACTAATTTTTTTTAGCTGAGCATATTAACGTGTCAGTTAATAAAACTGGGGATTGTTAATGAAGGAATTAATTGTAGGATTGGCAGGAAACCCTAATGTGGGTAAAACAACTGTATTCAATCAATTGACAGGTATGCATCAACATGTAGGTAACTGGCCTGGAAAAACAGTAGAAAGGGCAGAAGGAAATTTTAATCATGGTGATGTTCACTATGACATTGTTGATTTGCCGGGCAATTATGCATTGAGTGCCCATTCAATTGAGGAGATAGTTTCTAGAGATTTCATTGTAGATGATGACTCTGATGTTATCATTAATGTAGTGGATGCGGCCAATCTTGAACGTAACTTATACCTGACAGTTCAAATGATGGAATTGGGAGCAAATTTAGTTTTGGCTCTTAACATGAATGATTTTGCTAAAAAAAGAGAACATATCATTAATATTGACTTGGTGAGTGAACTGCTGGGGTTTCCTGTTGTTGAAATCAACGCCAAAACCAAAGAGGGTTTTGATGAGCTGTTAAACACTGTTGAAATGGCAGCTGAAAAACCAATAGATTCAAGTGAAAAACTGTCCTATGGCGCCGAGTTAAAGGAACACCTGCAGGATCTTCAGAATTTGATTGAAAAGGATGAGGAGTTATTGGACATTCCTTCAATATGGACTGCTATCAAATTACTTGAAAAAGATTCAATTGTTATTCAGAAGGTTCAAAAATCTTCAATCGGCTCCCAAATCTTGATTGAGGTGGATAAGGTAAGCAAACATCTTCATGACATATATAATGAAGGTTCAGAGGAAGTTGTTGCAAATGCAAGATATGCATTTATCGGAGGTCTGATGGCTGAAGCGGTCCAAAAACCGGCTGTTGAAAAACCAAGCATGTCAGATAAGATTGACAGAATAGTAACCAATAGGCTTTTGGCTCCATTTATATTCATCATTATAATGTGGGTCATGTTCCAGATAACATTCACAGTCGCAGAACCTTTTGAAGAGTTAATAGATCAGGGATTTGTAATATTAAGCCAGTGGGTAGGTTCATTCATAACAAATCCGACAGCATCTTCACTTGTTT
>CADBMS010000057.1 GCA_902795935.1 uncultured Methanobrevibacter sp. | reverse complement strand
TTGTTTTCTGTTTCTGTTGTTTCTTTGTTTTCTGTTTCTGTTGTTTCTTTGTTTTCTGTTTCTGTTGTTTCTTTGTTTTCTGTTTCTTCACCTTCATCTTCAAATAATGGTAAAATTTTAGTTAAATCTTTTTCTTCAATGTTTTCTTTAGCAATTTCTTTTAATGCTGGTTTGGCATTAAATGCAATTCCTAATTCGACAGATTCAATCATGGATATATCGTTTGCACCATCACCAATTGCAGCACATTCTTTTAATGAAATTCCTTCTTGTTTTACTAAATCTTTGAGGACATCTGCTTTATTTCCTTCTACTAATGGTCCGGTTACTTCACCAGTTAATTTACCATCTTCATGCACTAATGTGTTGGAAAATGCAAAATTTATTCCTAATTTTTCTTTTATAGAGTCTGCAATGATATCAAAACTACCGCTGATTATGGCGATTTTACATCCTTTATCTTTTAAAGTTTTGATGGTTTCTTCTGCACCATCCATTAAAGGAATTTTTTCGCATACTTCTTTAATTTCATCAATTGAAATGCCTTCAAGTAATTTAACTCTTTCTTGTATGGCTGTTTTGAAATCCATTTCGCCTTGCATGGCTTTTTCAGTTATTTCTGCAATTTTTTCTTTGTTGTCTATTAATTTTCCAATTTCGTCTATGGCTTCTCCATTTATAATAACATTGTCAAGGTCAAATACTACAAGTTTAATCAAACTCATCACCAATTAAATCAAATCCGGTTATTATAACCGGTTTCCAGTCTTTAATGCCAGTGGCATTATATGTTTAGTTCTAGTATCTTTAATTTACTAGATCCAAATATTGGGCTATTTTGGGTTCAGTTAATATATAAACTAGTCCTAGGAATTGTTCTGATTCCTAATAGTTTTAATTCAATTATATTTTGAATAATATTGAATTCTTTAGGAATATGTGTGTATTGACTTATAATTTTGCTTATTATTGTATTAATAGCTTTTATTGTTTTGTCAATATATTTTAGACCAGTAATGACTAGTTTTTCTAATCCAAATATAAATGCTATAGTTTTTGGGGTTTTTAATTCATAAACTAAGCCTGAAAATGGTTTATTATTAAAATTAAAATCTTCAAATATTTTAGCAACTGTGGATAATTCAATGTATTTTCCAAATGTTGAAGAATTTAGAATGTTTTTAATTTTAATTTCTGCTGTATCAGTCATCTGATATTTCCCCAGTTCAATAAGTAGAATAATAAAATAAATGTTATATTATATTCTTATTTCAGATATAAAGTTGTAAATTTGTTTATATTCTTAAAATAAGTGTTTAAATTATTAATTTTCATATTGCTCCATAAATAAGTTAATTAAATAATGATAACATTATTGACTATGCCTATATATTTTGTAAAATAATGAGAAAGACTAGTTCATGTATATTATTCTAATCATGACATAGCTATAAATTCAATATATATAATAATACTATTTAAAAGCATCGTTAATATATTATTTATTTATTAAATTTTTGTAATGCTGTATACTATATTATTATGTGGTGATTTTTATATGATTGAAGTTGAAGTTAAAGCAAGAGTTGAGAGTTTTACGCCTATAAAAAAGTTATTAATTGAAAAATTAAATGTTGATTTAGATAAAATTGAATATCAGGAAGATACTTACTTCAATTCGCCTTATAAAGATTTTGCTATAACTGATGAAGCATTTAGAATAAGGAAAATAAGTGTCAATAATGAAACACAGTTATTTATAACATATAAAGGTCCTAAAATAGATTCTAAAAGTAAAACTAGAATTGAATATGAAACTAATATTGGTGATTCTCAAATAGCAAGAAACATATTTGAAAATTTGGGTTTTATAGTAGCTGCTGATGTTATCAAAACTAGAGAAATTTATCATTTTGATGATTTTGAAATAACTTTAGATTCTGTTAAAAATGCAGGTACATTTATTGAAATAGAAAAAACATTGGAAGATAATGATGATTATAATAAATCTTTAAATGATATATTTGTTTTATTTGAAAAATTAGGTATAACAAATGGTTTTGAGAGAAAATCTTACTTAGAAATTATTATGGATTCTAATTAGTTTTATTGTAAATTAATTAATTAGTAAGGTTTAAGAATTATTAAAAGATATATTATTTTAAATAAACTAATTGATTTTTAAGAGTTATAACTTAGATTCATTATTTTTATTATGTATCTCAGGTGCATTAGATGAAATGCTTTGTAAGTCCTTTTAATAAAGAAATAAATTTCAATTTTCCAAAAGATATTACAATATATGACACTACACTTCGTGATGGTGAACAAACGCCTGGTGTATGTTTAGGAACTTCAGAAAAATTAGCAATTGCTAGGAAATTAGATGAAGTTAAGATTCATCAGATTGAAGCTGGATTTCCAATAGTGTCCTCACAAGAAAAACGTTCTGTAACTAAGATTGCAAAAGAAGGTCTTGATGCGTCAATTATTGCATTATGTCGTTCTAAAAAGGAAGATATTGATGTTGCATTGGATTGTGATGTTGATGGTGTTATTACTTTCATGGCAACTTCTGATTTACATTTAGAACATAAATTACATATTTCAAGGGAAAAAGCATTATCTGTTTCTATGGATACTGTGGAATATGCAAAAGATCATGATTTATTTGTAGCATTTTCAGCAGAAGATGCAACAAGAACTGATTTGGATTTTTTAAAAATTATTTATAAAAAGGCTGAAAGTTATGATGTTGATAGGGTGCATATAGCAGATACTGTAGGTTCAATTTGTCCTCAAGGAATTGAATTTTTAGTTAAAGAGTTGAGAAAAGAGGTATCTGCAGGAATAGCATTGCATTGTCATAATGATTTTGGTTTAGCATTACCAAATTCTATTTCTGGTTTATTGGCTGGAGGAACTGCAGTATCAACTACGGTTAATGGTATTGGTGAGCGAGCAGGTAATGTGTCCTTAGAAGAATTGGTAATGGCATTAAAATTGTTATATGGGTTAGATTTAGGATTTAAAACAGAAAAATTCCAAGAATTGTCTCAATTAGTATCAGAATGTACTAAAGTTCCTATACAACAAAATAAACCTATTGTTGGAAAAAATGTATTTAGACATGAATCTGGTATACATGTTGATGCAGTAATTGAAGAACCATTAACTTATGAGCCTTATTTACCAGAAATTGTTGGACAAAACAGGCAGATTATTTTAGGTAAACATTCTGGTTGTAGGGCAGTTAAAGCTAAATTAAAGGGATGCGGTTTGAAAGTTACTGATGATGAGTTATGTAAAATACTCACTAAAGTTAAAAAAAGTCGTGAAGAAGGAGCATATATTAATGATGATCTTTTTAAAGACATAGTTAAATCAGTTAAAAAAACTGATTAAACCCTATTTTTTATTATTGAATTTTTATTTTATATTTAGATATTATTAAAACACATTATTGAGGATTAACTATGAATATAACTGAAAAAATTTTAGCTAAAGCTGCTGGGAAAAAGGAAGTCGTTCCTGGTGAAATTATAGATGCAAATATAGATTTAGCTATGAGTCATGATGGAACATCACCTCCAACTATAGATAAATTTAATCAAGTCGCTAAAAAAGTATGGGATCCTGAAAAGATTGTATTAGTATTTGATCATAATTTTCCTGCAAATAAATTAGGTTCTGCAGAATTTCAGAAAGTAACAAGAAATTTTTCAAAAGAACAATCTATTAAAAATATTTATATGCATGGTGAAGGAATTTGTCATCAAATATTGCCTGAAAAAGGTTTTATAGAACCGGGTAAAGTAATTGTTGGTGCAGATTCTCATACTTGTACTTATGGTGCATTTGGTGCATTCGCCACTGGTTTGGGTGCAACTGATTTAGCATTAGTTTATGCTACTGGTAAAACATGGTTTATGGTGCCAGAATCAATTAAAGTTGATGTTGAAGGTGAATTCCAAGAAAATGTATTTTCAAAAGATTTAATTTTAAATATTATTTCCACTATTGGTGCTGATGGTGCTAATTATAATGCTATTGAATATTGTGGTGAAACTATAGATGATATGTTTGTATCTGAAAGAATGACTATGACAAATATGTCGGTAGAAATGGGTGCTAAGAATGGAATAATGGAACCTAATAAGTTTACACTAGATTTCCTAAAAAATAGAGGTTGTTCAAAATTTGAAATACAAAACTCAGATGAAGATGCAATTTATTCTAAAGAATTTAATTTTGATATAACTGATATGGAACCACAAATCGCTTGTCCTCATGATGTAGATAATGTTAAACCAATAACTGATGTTGAAGGGACTCATATTGATCAAGTATTCATTGGATCGTGCACTAATGGTCGTTTTAATGATTTAAAAGAAGCTGCTAGAGTTTTTGAAGGTAATAAAGTTCATGAAGATGTTCGAGTGGTTATTATACCTTCTTCTTCTGAAGTTTATTCTAAAGCATTAGATGCTGGTTTTATTTCAACATTTATTAAAGCAAATGCTATGGTATGTAGTCCTGGTTGTGGGCCTTGTTTGGGTGGACACATGGGAGTTATAGGTGAAGGGGAAGTTGCACTTTCAACTAGTAATCGTAATTTTAAAGGGCGCATGGGAGACCCTGATTCTGAAATTTATTTATCTAACCCTGCTATTGCTGCAAAATCAGCTATTACTGGCGAAATAAGTAATATATATTGATTATTATTTCTGTCATATATGTTTAATAATGATTTTAAAAGGAGATTCTAAATGGGAGTTAAATTTAAAGATATTGTAAAACCTAAACCAATTAATTTCAACAATTTAAATGGAAAAGTAATTGCTATTGATGCAGCAAACACAATATATCAATTTTTATCAGGTATACGTCAAATGGATGGGTCTCCTTTGATGGATGCTAGTGGTCGTGTAACTTCACATTTCAGTGGAATACTTTACCGTACTACATCATTAATTGATAAAGGAATTAAACCAATCTATATTTTTGATGGTAAGTCTCCAGATTTAAAAGATGATACTGTTAGCAAACGAATTAAGATACGTAAGGAATCTGAAAAAAAATGGAAAGAAGCATTGGAAAAAGGTGACCTTGAAGAAGCAAGAAAATATGCAGTTCGTTCTTCACGTATGTCTTCAGATATTGTTGAAAGTTCTAAAAAATTATTAGATCTTATGGGTATACCTTATATTCAATCGTTAGGTGAAGGCGAAGCACAAGCATCATACATGGTTCATAAAGGAGATGCCTGGGCTGTTTCATCTCAAGATTATGATTGTTTATTATTTGGCGCTCCTCGTATTATTCGTAATTTAACATTAAATTCTAAAAAATATAGTTTGGAATTAATGGAATTAGATAAAATACTATCAGAATTAGATATTAGTCATGAGCAATTGGTTGATTTAGCATTACTTGTTGGAACTGATTTTAATTCTGGAGTTCAGGGTATTGGTGCAAAAACTGGTCTTAAATTAATTAAACAAGAAAATGATGTTTATAATGTTTTAAAGAAAAAAAATGTTAGTTTAGAAGATTTTGGGCCAGATCCTCAATCAGTTAGAGATATATTTTTAAAACATAATATTTTAACAGATTATAAAATTAAATGGAATAAACCTAATAAAGAGGGTTTATTAGATTTTTTATCTGGGGAATATGGATTTTCTGAAGAAAGGGTGTTAAGTGCCGTAAAAAAAATTAAAATTGAAACTAATGTACAGAAAAGTTTAGAAGAATGGTTTTAAATAGATGTTTTATAAGATGCTAATTTTGTATTTTTATTAATTATTTTTTGTAAAAACTTTTTTTATTCTCTTTATATTTTATTTATAGTCTTGGACAAAAAATTTTTTAATTAAGTA
>CADBMS010000056.1 GCA_902795935.1 uncultured Methanobrevibacter sp. | reverse complement strand
GTTACACCTGGTCTCGTTTCGATCCCAGAAGTAAAGTCCTCCTGCGTTTTTGATTGTACTGCGGGGGTTCCTGTGGGAAGTCTTCAATGTTGCCAGTCTTATTATTTATATTATTTTTGCAGAATTTTTGTTTAATTTATTAAACTTATGTTTTTTGGAATTGATTAAATTATTATGATATGCTATTTTTGTATGTTACTTAAATTTTCATATCAAACGTATTTTATTTTTAATTTTAATATATTTGAAAAACTTTACTTTTCTTTAGCAAATTATGATTTTTTAGCTAATTTTTTATTAATATTGTATGTTTTATATGATAATATGTGTTTAGTTTATATCTTAAGAAAATTATAGTAGTAATATCATAATAAACCATTATTTGGCTGAGGAATTTTAATATGAAAGCTAGTGATTTTATTGGTAGAACTGTTATTGATGGTAAAGGTCATGAAGTGGGTAAAGTTGATAATATCTTTTTAAAACCAAATGAATCTCTTATGAGTAAAATTGTGGTTTCTATGGGTCCTGTTTTAAATCGTAAACAATTTGCTATTACTAATGAAGATATTGTTGCATTAGGTGATTATATAATTCTTGATTTAGATGATTCTGAAATTAGTAATAAAATTGCTGAATCTAAAAGCACGTTAGATGTTCTTAAACTTGAAAATGTGAGTTATAAGACTCTTTTGAAAAAAATTGTAATTTCGTGTAATGGTGTAGCTATTGGTACAGTTGAAGATTTATTTATTGAGCCTAAAAAATCGTTATTAAATAAAATTATTGTTAAACCTAAACCGGAATTAAGTAAAAAAGATTTAATTCTTAAATATGGTGATATTTTAGATATTAAAGATTATTTGGTTTTAAAAGCTGATTTTGAATCGGTTTTATCTTTATTTGAAGAATAATTTTTATTATTTGATATTATAATTTTCATTATTCTGAAAGTTATATTTTGAATAATTTATTGTTGATATTAAATATTTGCTTATTGATTAATTGTGGAATGAATTTTAAAATTAGATATTTTATATAGATGATGTGTTATTGTAAAGTACTCTAATCTATTATATTATCTTTTTAGTCAATTTGATTAATAATTGCTTGATGCATTCTTTTAATAAATTCTATTCTGTCTTCATATTTTAATACATCTAAATATCCTTGACTTACTAAATTAAAAGCAAAAGGGGATGGGATTTTGGTATTTATTTGTTTTATTTCCATTTGACCACTTTCAATCCATTGAAGAACTCTTTTAGCATTTTTGATGTCCATATAATCTTCAATAACTTCACGTCGTGCTTCTTTTAATATAGAAAATTCATTGTCCATATTTTCGACAAATTTAAGTAAAATTTTACTTTTAACTTGTTGGCGTCCAACAGATTTATCTTGACCTTTATATCTTCGAAGAATCATCAGTGATCTTCCAGCACAATGTCTAAATCTACTAGCTAAAGTTTCAGTTTTGTCAATTGCATTGATTAATGTATTTTCTAAATTTTCGGAGCTTAATTCGTAAAATGATTCTATACCATTAATTTTTCCTTCAGAACTAAGATAAAATCCATTGTCTGATATTGATATCATGACATCTCTTTTGTATTTTTTTGCTACAATATATGCAACTGCACGAGATAATGCATCGTTTACTCGTCTACCAAATAAACTATGGAATATAACGAACTTTCTACCTCCAAAACCAGTATAAAATTCTACAACTAATCTTTGATTACTAGGAATTTCTGCATACAAAAATTGTTCACGGAAATATTCAAAAATAGAATTTGCTGCATTATCATCAACATATAAGTATTCTTGAATAAATTCTATAATTTCTGTTTTAGAACGACCATAATATAATTTGCCATCCATATTAGCTCTAAATCTTTGAATATCTAAACTTAAATCAAAGGATAATGGTAACTCTTCTGAAAACCAAGAAGGAATAGTTGGGGGGCCATTAGCAGGACTAACATTAACACTCATACCTCTAGCATAATTAAAACGATAAATATTCCCTCCTAAAACAAAAGTATCTCCTTTTTGTAATTTTTCCATAAATTCTTCTTCAATACGACCAACAACTTTACCTCCACATTTAACTACAGCAGCACTGCGATCAGGTATTGTACCAATATTGGTGGAATATAACATTCTAGCAAGTTTTCCTCTTTTACCAAATTGATTACTATCATAATCTACCCAAATTTTAGCATAAACATATCTTTCTTCTAAAGAAGTATATTCGCCTGCCATGTAACTTAAAACGCTAAAATAATCTTCAGATGATAAATCTTTATAACAATAACTTTTACGAATTACATCAAATGCATAATCAATATCCCACTTATTTTCAATGGACATTCCATAAATATGTTGGGATAGAACATCTAAACAATTGCATGGAATATTTAAAGAGTCAATATGACCTTCAATAGCATTTTTTAAAATTAAAGAACATTCAATTAAATCGTCACGACCAACAACAATTATCCTACCTTTAGATTTTTCATGTAATTGGTGACCACTACGACCAATACGTTGTAGTGCCCTAGAAACAGATTTAGGTGAACTAACTAATATAACTAAGTCAATATGTCCAATATCAATACCTAATTCCAGTGAAGTTGATGAAACAACAACTTTCAATTTACCCTCTTTTAAATTACTTTCAGTTTCAAATCTAATTTCTTTGGATAATGATGAATGATGTGCCATAATATTATTTGAATCATAGTGATTTGGAAATTTACGCTTTAGATTAAAAACAATATTTTCAGTACCACTACGAGTATTAGTAAATATAAGTGTAGTTTCATGCTTTTGAATTAAGTCATCTAATAATTCATACATGGCTAAATTTGTTTCTTCAGGATTAGTGAGGATAATATCTTCTACAGGACATAAAACTTTAATATCTAATTGTTTAAGATAATTAATATCAACTATAAAACAGTCACGCACTTGTCCATATTCATAACCAACAAGAAAACTAGCCACTTTTTCTAATGGATATACTGTGGCGGATAATCCAATACGTGTATAATTTCCTATTAAATGTTGAAGTCTTTCTAAACTAAGTGATAAATGCACACCTCTTTTATTATCTGCTAAAGAATGAATTTCATCAATGATAACATATTTGACGTTAGATAATTTCTCTCTAAATTTAGGTGCAACCAGTAAAATAGATAATGTTTCAGGAGTAGTTATTAAAATGTGTGGTGGTTTTTTAAGCATTTTATTACGTTCATATTGGCTAGTATCTCCAGTACGAACTGCTTTACGTATATTTAATTCTTTATTTTCTTTTAATGCAATTTTATTAATGCCATCTAAAGGTTCATTAAGATTCTTTTCAATATCATTGTCTAATGCTTTTAAAGGTGAAATATAAATACAATAAATTTTATCTTCAAGTAAATTTTCATCGGATAATGAAGTTAATTCACTAATGATGGATAAAAATGCAGTTAAAGTCTTACCTGACCCTGTAGGTGAAGATATTAAAACATTTTTTTGTTTATGAATATCCATTATTGCATATTCTTGGGCTGGAGTGAATTTTTCAAATTTAGAATTAAACCATTCACTAACCCAGGGATGTAATGTTTTGTGAATTTCTTTTTGTGAATATTTTTTTGTTTGTTTTCTAATCATAAAATATCAAATCTAATTAAATATAAATAATATTTTAAATACATATTATAATAATATTTTATTAAATAATAAAACTGTTTTTAAGTTTTTATTTTTAATATTATGAATTACTAACGGGGAGGAATGTTTTATAAATAAAAAAATAATATTAATTATAGTAGCAATTATTTGTTTTTTAGCAGTAATGGTATCATTCTCATTTTCAAATAATAAAGAACAACCAATTGTAAATCAAATAGATAATACTACTGTTGATTTAAACAACTCTGTTGATAATTCTAATTATGCAAGTATTGACAAAAAAAACAATACTGATATTGTTGTGAATAAAAATAGTTCGACTAATAAAACAATCAATTCAACATATGAAAAAACACAAAATCAAACAACAAAACCAGTTAAAACTAATGATACGACTAATGATGATTATAAAGAACAGCAAAAAACGGATAATGATATACCAAGATGTATAGTTTGTGGGGCACCAGTTCAAACTAGTGGAATAAAATGTTCAAATTGTGCTGTTAATAATGAAAAAAATGATAACTATAATAAATCAACTGATTAATCTATTTTTACACTTTTTTTTTATTTTTTTTTAATATATTGCTTATTTTACCAAAAAATAAAACTTCAAAGTTCTCTACACCATAAACTTCAAAGTCGTAAATGTTTTCTTTTTTTAAAAAGGGAGATAATAATTTTTCATGTAAAATATCAGATCCTTCACTTATAAAATTAAATGAAGGCATTACTATAATTTTTTTATCATTATACGGGCCATACAAGAATGTTTTAATTTTTTCTACACGTTCGCCACTACGTAATCCAATACAAGGATGTTCATGTCCAATAATTAAATATTCTACATTAGTTTCCAATTTTATTAGTTTATGTCCATGTATGCAGAGTATTTTATCGTTAATTAAATAAGAATCACATAACTTTAAATTTTTCTTTTCACTAATAATATTTGTAAAATTGTCATGATTTCCTTTAATTAATATAACTTCTAAAAATTCATTAGTTAAATAATCTAGAAATTTATTAACTTCAATCCATTCTTGTTTACTTATTTTTCCGAATTCATGTTTTAAATCACCATTAATAATGATTTTAGTGCATGCACTTTCAATTTGAATTTCACTAAGCCTATCTAAAATTTTATTATATTGGAATTTGGGAATCATAATTCCTTCTTTATTTAAAGATTCTTCATAACCTAAATGTAAATCAGATATTATAAGATAATCATCAATTTTTATGCCTAAATCAATAATATTTATATTATCAATAATTTTTGTATATTGCATATGCAAATCAGCTCTGTTTTAAATTTTCAGTATTAATAGTTAACTTGTTTTTCAAATTTTAATATTTTTAAGTCTAGGTTATTCATAAAAACTTAAGCTTTTAGAAAAATGATGAGCTATAAAAAATTTTAAATACTCTTAAGTATTTATTTTAATAATATTAAGTTATAAATATAAAAGATTATTATTTTAACTTTATTTTTAATAAATTGGTGAAATTAATGACTAACACTCAAGAATTAATAAAACAATTAACTGATGATGATGTAAATATACGTAAAGCTGCAGCAGAGAGTTTAGCAGAAATTAAAGATGATGAAACAATCATAAATCCATTAATTATTGCTTTATCAGATGAAAATTCACAAGTAAGATTTAATTCATCACAAGCATTAGGAAATATTGGGGATGTGGCAATTGATCCATTAATTGAAGCAGCAAAGGCTGAAAAAGATGGAGAAATAAAACGTTACATTTTAGGAGCGATTAAAAAAATAGGCAGTCCTAAATCAGTAGATTACTTTATAGATGCATTGGATGATGAAGATTGGGGGGTTAAAAAAGTTGCAGCTAGAGCTTTAGGTGAACTAGGGGATATTAAAGCGTTAGAACCATTACAAAAGGCATTGGATGATGAAGATTGGGGTGTGAGATTAGCTGGTGTTTATTCTTTAGGTGATTTAGCATCTGAAGAATCAATTGCTATGATTAAAAAAGCCAGGCGGAAAGAAAAGGATAAAGATTTTAAAAAAGCATGTAATAAAGCAATTAAAAAAGCAGAAAAAGCAATGAAAAATAAATAATTTATTTTTTTATTTCATTTATTTTTAAATTATATAAATCGATACGTCTATTTTTTAAAACAGGTATTTGATTGCGTATTTCTTTTATTTTATCTAAATTTAAATTACCATATACAATTTCTTCTTCATTTTCTGCTTCAGCAATAATAGTTCCCCAAGGATCTGCAATCATTGAATGGCCGTATGCATTGTAATCGCTATTTTCATCACTTGAAGGAGAACATGCTAAAACATAAACTTGATTATCTAGTGCACGTGAGCGTAATAATAATTTCCAATGTGGTGGTCCTGTTGTGTAGTTAAATGCACCAGGGAATACTAATATATCTGCATTATTTAATGTCAATATTCGGGATAATTCTGGAAATCTAATATCATAACATATGCCTAACCCTAAGTTATAATAATCCATATTTATAACATTGAATTCATTTCCAGGACTTAAAGTATCTGATTCTATAAATTTAATCTTATTAGGTACATTTATATCAAATAAATGCATTTTTCTATGGGAACCAACAATTTTTCCTTTTTTATTGAAAACAAAACTTGTATTGTAAATTTTCTGATTTTCTTCTTCGGGAATTGATCCTGCAACAATATCTACTTTATATTTTTTAGCTAGATTTGATATGAATATTAAAGTTTCACTATTATTTTTATTTTCAGCATATTCTATAAATTTTTCATTATTGTATGGACAATTAAACATTTCTGGTAATATAATTAGGTCTACATTTTCAGAACTAGCTTCTTTTATCATTTTTTTAGCATTAATCAGGTTTTTCTTTTTATTATCAATTACATGCATTTGGCAGAGGGCTACTTTTAAATTCATTTTTACATTATTTCTCATAGTTTAATATAAATTAATTAAATATATTATAAAGTATATGTTTTAATTAAAAGTATATATTATTAAAATGTAGGGGTTTTTTTAGTCATGAATGATTCTGAAAATGAAATAAATAATATTGAAGTTTTGTTATCAAAAAATCAGTATTTGCCTAATAAAAAAATTGCATTAACATTATTTTTATCAGAAAAATTAGAAAAACCGATTTTAGTTGAGGGGCCGCCTGGAACGGGTAAAACTGAATTATCTAAAGCAGTGGCCCGTGCTTTCAATAAAGATTTCTTTAGAATTCAGTGTTATGAGGGTATAACCTTTGAGCAGATTGTTGGTGAGTGGAATTATCAAAAACAATTATTGAATTTGGAAATGTCTAAACTTAAAGATGATGATAATAATATTTTTAATGAAGAATTTTTCATAAAAAGGCCTTTATTATCTGCATTTATTAATGATAAATCTTCTATTTTACTGATTGATGAGATTGATAAAGCGGATGAAGAATTTGAAAGTTTTTTATTACAAGCATTGGGTGAAAAACAGATAACTATTAATGATTTAGGGACATTTGATTTAAAAAATGATTTACAAGTGTTTTTAACATCTAATTCTCAAAGAAATTTACTTGATGAAACTAAAGATAGGTGTTTATATTTATTTATAGATTATCCTGATTTCGAAAGGGAAATGAAGATAGTTAAAACTATAATTCCTTCTGCTTCAGAAAAATTAGTTTCAGATATAGTATCTGCAATACAAAAAATACGAAATATGCAAATATTGAAAAAACCATCTATACGTGCCACTATAGATTGGGTTAAAACAATGCTATATCTAAATTATAATAAGTTAGATGAAGATTCTTTTAATGAAACTCTTGATGTTGCACTTAAATCAAAGGATGATGTAGTTAAAGTGAAAAAGGATTTTCGTTTTTAATGAGGTATATGATTTTGAAAATTGAACAACAACAAATTATTCAATTATCACAAGAATTAAGAAAAAATAAGTTACCTGCAAGTATAAGAAGTACTCAAACTGCAATAAAAGTTATAGATTTAGATGAAATACAAGATCAAGATGTGCTTCAGGAAACATTAGAAATAATATATGTAAAAGAGCAATCACAAAAAGAAATTTTTAAAAAAGTTTATAATCAACTATTTCAACAAGATATTTCTAATAAAGAAAATACTCTTGAAATTGAAAAAAAGAATAAAAAGAGTAAAAAAAAGGTATGGTCTAATAGGGTTAGACCTCCTAAAGTAAATTATAACTTAAAATCACAAAAAACACGAGAAATACAAATAAAAATGCCGAAAACACTAAATGAAGTGGATGCGGAATTAAATTTACCATATAACGATGAATTTACTGATCAACATTTGTTGGATAGGGATATAAATTCTTTAGACTTTTTTTCACCAGAATTGATTAACTTATGTCAAAAGTTAGGTAAAAAAGTAGCTAATAAAAGAACAAGAAGATATCGTCATTCAAAAACACGTAAAATTGATATGAATAAAACTATTAGGAAAAATTTAAAATATGGTGGAACACTTCTTGAACTTGAAAAGAGAAAACCCCAAATGAGGAAGAACAAACATTATTTTTTGTGTGATATTAGTGGATCTTGTGATTGGATAACTAATTGGTTTTTTTGTATGGTTTATTCTTCACAAAAATCATTCAATCATTCTAGATTTTTTGATTTTGATAATAAGGCAATAGAAACTACGCTTGCATTGAGAGAACATGACATACATTCTGCTTTTCTAAAGATTCGTGAAATGCGTATAAGGAGGGGTATGGTTCATGGAATATCAAATATGGATCTTGCATTTACAAGTTTCATTAAGCAAGCAAATTTGAATAATAAATCAATAATTTTAATATTAACTGACTGTCGAGATTGGGCAGGCCCTAAAAAATATGGAAAACCAACTAGTTCTGATTTAATAGAAAAAATGGTAAATAAATCTAAAAAAGTTGTAATTTTGAACCCTGAACCAAAGATAAAATGGAATGTTGTGGATAGTGCTGTTAAAGAATATCAAGATGCTGGTGCAATAGTTAAGGAAGTTGGGAATTTAAGACAACTCGCAGAATTAATAGAATATCTGTAGCAAAGATTTTAACTTATAAGAAAAAGTCTAAAGTAACCTTTTTATCAATTTTTAATTCTTTAGGAGGTTTAACCATTTTAAATTCTAATTCATACTTATCTAACATTTCTTGAGCATCATCAGTAACTCCTGGTGCTACTAAAATCCCTCTAACATGAGATTTATCTTCTTTAAAATCATTAACATATCTAAGTAATTGTTTAACTGCACTTACACCTGCTTTTCGACTTTTTAATTCAAGAATAGTTAAAAAACCATTTTTGTCTTTACCTAAAATATCAATAAACCCACTTTCAGTTGCATATTCCATATTTGTAGGTCTGAATCCATTTTCAATCATATTTGGATGTTTCCAAAGCATTTTGCCCATGTCTTTTTCATGACCTGTAACTTCTAAGTCTTCAGAGTCACGAACTAAACAATATGAAACTAAATATGTTGTATTCAGTTTTACAAGTAGATGTTCTTCAGGAGATCTTCGAACACTCTCTAAAAAAACAATATCATCTTTTATTTTAACTTTAGAATGTGATTTTGGGGGTTGCCAATTAACAGGATCTAATTTATGGTTTTGGTGAATCATAAATGAACCGTCTGGTTTTATAAGAATCATACGTTCTCCTAATCCTAATTGACTTTTTGCTCTACCGTTGTATTTAGCACAGCAGCATGAATATAATGTAATCATGGCTTTTTTACGTAAACCCTCGTTAATTATTTCACATGTTTCTTGTGGGGTTGGATTGTTTTTAGATATAAATTTCATATTTAATCAGTAAAGTAATTTTATTTAGTTAAATTAATTCAATTAAATGTTCAATATTTAATTTTTCAATTTCATCAGAATCTTTTAGAGAATATTTCATTGTTAAATATTCTAGATTGGTTTCTAAAAGTAAAACATGGAATAATTCATTTTTATTGTTAATATTATTACTTTTCCTTAATTTTGGAGGTTTCATTGATTCTAGATCTAATATGCATTCTTTTAAAATTTTAATGGAATTTTCAGTTTCAACTAATGTTTTTACCATTGTGTTTTTACTTAAATCTCGTTTAGGCATTTCATTTTCTAATCCTTGATAAAAAAAGTTTTTAAGCGATTTTTGTTGAGAAATGTACTTATAAATGATGAATAATTTTTCTTGTAATTCAACAACATCATCAGTTTTTAGCATATTTTCTTAATCTCCAATTTATTTTTTTTATATGTTTAATCAGTTATATAAGTTGAAAAGATAAAAATACTTTATAAATAAATTCTTGTATGATGATATACATATTACTAATACTAATTACTCTAATTATATTAAGTATATATGCTTTAGTTGAATAGAATGAATACCTCTCATTTAATAATCAATAACTTGATAGAAATATTTATTTTCTGTTTATGTAATGTTATAGTGAACATGAGATATTTTCATTGATTATACGTGTGAATGTTAAATATTTTAATTTAATAGAGTTGATTTGATGAAATGGAATCTTAAAGAAAATTTACCAAAACATGAAAATTATGTATTAAGTACTTTTACTTTTGAAAATGGGGAAACTATTGAAAATTTAAATGTAGAATATTTAACTATTGGTAATCCAAAATATAATGAAAATAAGGAAATAATTAATGCCATAATTTATTTTCACGGATCTAGTGGGAATGCAAGTTCTGTAAAACGTTTATCTCCAATTATTGGTCCTAATAGGCCAATTGACCCTGAAAACATATTTATAATTTCATTATCTGCATTAGGATCTCCAAATTCTGCGGCTCCTTCAAATACTTTAGCTTATAAGTTTCCACAATATACTATAAAAGATATGGTTAATTTTCAATTCCAATTCATTAAAGAAAAATTTAATATATCTCATTTAAAGGGAGTTATTGGAACTTCGATGGGTGGATTTCAAGCATTACAATGGGCTGTAAATTTTCCAGATAGTTTGGATTTTTTAATACCAATAGCTACTAGTTACCAAGTGGCTGGGTTGAATTATGCTAATTTTAAATTTAGCAATCAATTAATAACAACTCATGAGAATTATAAAAATGGTCAATATGATGTTAATCCAAAAATGGCAACTAAAAATGCAGCAGAATTTGAGTATATGTTTGGTTTATCAAAGGAGTATTATCGTTTGAATTTAACAAATCAGGAAATTGATAAATGTATGGCTGAAATGGGTGAAGAAGGATCTCAAGATGATGCAAATGATATTGTTTGGAGAAATAATGCTGCTATTGCTTATGATTTAGAAGATGAATTGGATAAAATTAAAGTACCAACTTTAATCATGTCAATTAAACAAGATCAATATTTTCCTCCAGAATTAGATGCCATACCATTACATGAAAAAATATATAATTCTAAATTATTAATACTTGATTCAATATGTGGACATATTGGAACAGATAGTATGTTAGAATATGAAGAAGATATTTTTCAATTTTTAGAACCGTATACTAAATAATAATTTAAAATGTTAATGTATGGTGGAAAATAATATTTTAATTAAAAATTAATAATTTATTTTATTAAATTAGAGGTGCTTATGTCAAATAAAAATGTGGAATTAATGTTGGGTAAACCTGAAACAGCAGTAAAAAAATTAGCTATTCCTATAATGATTTCAATGATTATAACTACATTTTATAATATCATTGATGGTATTTGGGTGGCTGGCCTTGGAGAATCGGCTATTGCAGGCATAGGGTTTGTAACACCAATATTCATGATTTTAAATGGTGCAAGTGTTGGATTGGGTAATGGTGCTACAAGCAGTATTAGTCGTTTTGTGGGTGCAAAAGATAAAACTAATGCAAATAAGTCTGCAGAACATGCTCTTTTAATATTTATATTAGCATCTGTGATTTTAACAATATTGCTTTTATTAGTTCAAGAACCTTTGCTAAAACTTTATGGTGCAAGTGGTGAATCATTAGTCGAAGGATTAAAATATGGAACTCCTTTATTTTTAGGTTTATTTGGATTTATGCTATCTAATGGTGCAACAGGTATCCTTCGTGGTGAAGGAGATATGAAAAGAGCAATGTACGCTATGATTTTTGGTGTTGTTTTAAATGCAATTTTTGACCCGATATTTATTTATGTATTTGCTTGGGGCTCTGCAGGAGCAGCTCTTGCAACAGTAGTTAGCTCAGTTTTTAGTGCTATTCTTATTTTATTTTGGATTTTAATTAAAAGAGACACATATGTTAATGTTCATTTAAGAGAATTTAAATTGGATTCAAAAATAATTAAATCAATTTTAGGTGTTGGCATTCCTAGTTCTTTAGATATGGTTATGATGTCTATTGCAGTTTCTTTGTATTTAATATTTATATCTACAGTGGGTGGAGATTATGGTATTGCAGTATTCACATCTGGTCAAAGATTATATCTTTTTGGAATAATGCCTCTTTCAGCTATTGGTGCTGCTATTGTTGCAGTTGTGGGTAGTGCATATGGTGCTAAAAATGGAGAATATATTTCACGAGCACATACTTATGGGGTTAAGTTTGCTGTAGCTATGGGAGTTGTTATAACTGCTATTTTAATAATATTTTCAAATCAATTAGCATATATTTTTGCATATACCTCTGAAACTTCTCATTTAGTTTCTGGAATTGCATCTTTCTTACAATTAGCAACATTATCTCTTCCTTTTGTAGGTATAGGTATGCCATCAACTTTTTTATATCAGGGTATTGGAAAAGGAACTATTAGTTTATTTTGGACAATTGTTAGAGAAATTGTTTTTGCTGTACCATTAACTTATTTATTTGGAATAGTTTTTAATTGGGGTTTAATTGGTATCTGGTTAGGTCTTGCGGTAGGAAGAACAACTGCAAGTTTCTTGAATTATGCATTCGCTAGATTCACTATTAAAAAAATAAGATATGAATTTGGCTCTTAAATTAATATTTATATTTATTATTGTCTAATTGGTATTAAAATGTTAAAAGAAATCCTGCTTAAAGACACATTAATCAAATATAAAATTGAGAGAAGATTAATTAAACATCCTAGAATGGAATTTAAAACAGGTTATCTTAAATTGATATTGCCTATGGGTTGTTCGGATTTTCATGATTTATTGATTAAAAATCAGAATTGGATATTAAAACAAAATAATTTAATTAATTTATCTAAAACTTATGAATTAAATTATGAAAGGACTGAATTAGAATTACAAGAATATATATCTAGTTTAATCAATGATTATGACAAATTGTATGATTTAAATATTAATACAATTTCTTATCGTAAAATGAAAAAAAGATGGGGTAGTTGTGATATAAAACACAATCTTAAATTTAATAAAAATCTCAAATATTTGCCAAGTTATTTAATAGAATATGTTGTTTTTCATGAAATAATTCATTTAAAAGAGTTTAATCATAATAAAAATTTTTATAATTATATTAAAAATAGGTATCCTAACTATAAACAATTAGATGATGAATTAACTGTTTATTGGTTTACTATTAATATAAAATAATGATTATAATATTTCTTATTTAGAAATATCAATCATTTTTTGTACAGCTTTTAAAGAATTTTCAACTAGTTCTTCAGGAACTGTGATAATAGGTTCCTCTTTTATTAGACATTCCTTGATTTTTTTTAAAGAGTGTAATTTCATAGTTTCACAAAATGCATCTGTGTATGCGGGTATGCATTCTTTTTCAGGATATTCTTTGTTTAAACGGGTACACATATCTACTTCTGTAACAATTAGAAATTGATTATTTTCAGATTTTGCAACATGATTCATCATACCTCCAGTGCTTAAAATTTTATCTGCAAGTTTTTGAACATTAGGATTGGCTTCTGGATGTACTAAGACTTCTGCTTCAGGATATTTCTCTTTTAAAATTAACAATCTTTCAGGGTCTAAATTATTATGCACATAACAATAGCCATCTTCAGGTATTGGAATTATTGTTTTATCTGTATGTTTAGCAACATATTTTCCTAAATTTTTATCTGGTCCAAAGAGTATTTTGTCTTCGTCTAGACTTTGAATAATTTTAAGGGCGTTTGCTGAAGTACATACAATATCTGCTTCTGCTTTAGCTTCTGCTAATGTATTAACATATAAAACAACTGCGGCATCAGGATATTTTGCTTTAGCCTTTTTAATTATATCTGCAGGTAACATGTGGGCCATAGGACATTTAGCATAATTGTCCGGTATTAATATTTTTTTTTCAGGATTAAGTAGGTATGCTGTTTCCCCCATGAAATCTACTCCACAGAATACTAATATGTCTTTATCTCTTATTTGACTTGCTTTTATACAGAGTTCTAATGAATCTCCTATAAAATCTGCAATATCTTGCACTTCTTTCGTTTGGTAGTTATGACACAATAAAATCGCATTTTTTTCTTCTTTTAGTTCATTTATTTCTTTTTGTAGTTGATTAAGCATGTTATCTCCAGATATGTTTTTTAATTGAAATTATTGACTTATATTGGGTGTTTTAAAAAATAATATAACGTATGTTATGATAAGTATATTATTTTTATTTATAAATCTTTTGAAAATTTCATTGTTGAAATTAATTACTAAAATCATGTTTTTTTTTGAATTGTTAATATTATTTAAAATCTATTTAATTAGTTTTAACCATTTATTTTTATATTAAAATATGATGTATTATATTGATATAAACAATGTTAAAAAGGAGTTTATGTTTTATAAAGAAGTTTTTGCACTTTTTTAGCTAAAGCAGATCTATATTTATCAACTTGCCATGGATTAGAAGTCCATATGAGGATAATGCAATGCATACCTGCGGATGTTAATTCTTTTAAAACTATTTCTGGGGCTTCGTAATCACTAACCCAATCAAAAGTTGAAATTATATCAAGAACATCTTTTTCAAATTGCTTTAAATCATAAATATATGGTAAAATAACATCTAAACTAACACACCTATCTCTAGTAAAAGTATGATTAATATAAGCTGTTTTTGAAAAAGAAGAATTAGGAATAATGACGTGACTATTATCCATAGTAATTATTTGAGTAGTTCTTAAACCTAATTTTTCAACTTTGCCTTTATAATTATCAATTTCAATAGAGTCTCCAACTTTAAAGCTCTTATCAAATAAAATAAATAATCCTGATATTAAGTTAGATACAATATCTTTAGAAGCAAATCCTAAAGCAACACCTGCAACACCTAAACTAACAAAAATAGCATTTAAATTAATACCAAATAATGCTAAAATAAAACTAATACTTGTTAATATAATAATATATTTAACAATTTCCTTTAATACACTAATTAATGTTAAATCTATATCCCATTTAGCACATAATCTGTTGATAATATATAAACATAATTTGTATGCTAAACTACTTAAAATAATAATTAAAATAATTTTAATAAGAATAATAGCATAGTCATCTATCAAATTCCATTTGATATTTTTAATAAAATTGAATATGTTCATTTATTTCACTTCTAAAACCATATAATCTTTGGCAATTATTACATTATTAAATATTTTTTTGGCTGATTTTTTTATTGATTTAGTATCAGAATATCTTGTACTAATGTGTGTTAAAATTAATTTATCTGCATTCGATTTTTTACCAATATTTGCTGCTTCACTAGCAGTTGAATGCCAATTTTCAATTGCTTTATCAATATCTTCATCTTCAAAAGTTGATTCATGAATTAATACTGTAGATTCCTTTGCAAAATCAATTAAATCTTTACAAGGCCTAGTATCTCCAGAATATGTTATTTTAATGCCTTTTCGTGGAGGACCTAATACTTGTTCAGGTTTAATAATTTTACCATTGACTTTAATTTCTTGTCCACTATGTAACAAACTAAATTTAGGGCCTGGTTCAACACCCAATTTTATGGCTTTTTCCTTTAGAAATCTGGGTTTCTTTTTTTCAGTAATAGAATATGCATAATTTATAATATTATGCTCACATTTAATACAATTAACTATATATTCTGCATTATCGATAATGCATCCTTCATCAACTTCTTGAATAATAATTTTAAATGACATATTTAAACATCCAAAATTCAAGAGAATATTTTCAAGCTTGTTAATTCCTGGTGGTCCAAAAATATATAATGGTTCAATTCTACCTCTAAATCCCATGGACTGGATTAAACCAGGTAAACCTAATATGTGATCGCCATGCATATGGCTTATAAAAATATGATTAATTTTCATAGGACTTAATCTAATATTGGCCATTTGTCTTTGGGTTCCTTCACCACAATCAAATAAAATTACTTCACCAAATGCTTTTAGAGCAATAGATGCATGGTTACGAAATTTAGTTGGTAAAGCAGATGATGTTCCTAAGAATATAAGTTCCATTTAAATCACATGATTATTGAGATATTTAATCTTATTATTTTATTTATTATTATTCTCATATTAATATTAAATAATATAGAGAGTCAAATCTATGAAAAATAAATTATTAAGAATGATAAATGAAGATGTTGGAGTCGAAGATCTTACTACATGTGCACTTATAAATGAAAATCATACATCTAAAGCTGAAATTATAACTCGAGAAAAAGGAGTTTTTGCAGGATTAAAAGTTGTAAAAGAGATATGTGATTTATATGGATTAAAATATGAATTTATTAAGAAAGATGGGGATATAATAAATTCTGATGATAGAATTTTAATTATAGAGGGGCATACACGTAATATTTTAGCAATTGAAAGAACTATGTTAAATTTAATAATGAGGATGTGTGGTATTGCAACTCTAACCTATGAAACATTAAACAAAATACATTCTTTAAATGAAGATATTATACTTGCAAGCACTAGAAAAACAACACCTGGACTTCAAGTATTTGAGAAAGAAGCAATTTTAATTGGTGGTGGGGATCCACATAGATTCAGATTAGATGATTGTGTAATGATAAAAGATACTCATAGACATATTGTGGGTGACTTAAAAAAAGCTATTTCATTAGCTAAAAATTATATTAGTTTCACAAAAAAAATTGAAGTTGAAGTTGAAAGTGTTGATGATGCAAAAATAGCTGCTGAATCTGGTGCAGATATTGTCATGTTAGATAATATGAGTCCTTCCGAAATAAAAGAAGTTTTATTGGTATTAAATGATAATAATTTAAGAAAAAATGTTTTAATTGAAGTATCTGGCGGAATAACTCCTGATAATGTACTTGACTATGTTGTTGATGGTGTTAATATTATTTCTATGGGATTTTTAACTCATTCTGCAAAACCGTTAGATTTGAGTTTAGAAATTATTTAATTTAATATTATTTTTATTTTGTTAAAATTTTTATTTTAGTTTTTATTATATTTTTATTTTTATTCTATTTTTTTTAAAATAGTTATTTTTTTCAACTATCAAAATTTCACATATTTGATTAATAATTTAATATATTTTCAGTAACACTATTAAAAAAATTACTCTAATTTCTAATATATGAATATGTTTATATACTTTAGTGTTAAATAATAAATTATAGATATGTATATTTTTATCATTATTTGCTATAGAACATATATGTCAGTTAATATGGAGGTAATGTAAATGATAAGTGAAGAAGACTTTAAAGAAGAAGATTTTAAAGAAGAAGATTTTGAAGAAGAAGATTTTGAAGAAAATGATGAAGATGAAAATGAATCTTTACCTTTCGCTAAAGCAGAAGTTGTACGTTTAATGAGACAAAACTTAGATAGCGATAAAATGATTCGTGAAAGAGTAAAAGTAGAAATGAATAAATTTTTGGGTGAAATAGTTGAAAGAGTATGTGAACAATTAAATGAATATCCATATACTACTGTTGAATACGAAATGTTAAAAGAGTCAATATACCCTTATCAAAATATATCCAGAATTAATCAAGAAAAAGAAAGGATATTAATGCATTTAGAAGCAATTAAAGCTGATTGTAATGCATTAGCCATGGATGTAAAAAGTACATTAAAATTAAAAGATGTTGTTGAAGAAGATGAATTTCATGGTTTAACAAAAGAATAATTACTTTTTTTAAACTTAATGAGTGTCCGCCAAAATGAATTTGTGTATAAAAATTTTATTTATTTCAAAATTAAAGCACAATTAACATTTTTCAAAAATTAATTTTTGAATTTTGGCGGACACCCTAATTTTTAATAAAAACATAATTTATTTATAGTTACATTTCAATGTATAACATTTTATTAGGTATGTACATATTGTTAAATAAATTAAGATTCAATTTCATTTTGTTCAAAAGTAGTAAATCCTGTTTTTAAACTTTTTATCTCATCTAATGTTAATTTTCTTTTATCAACTTCTGGATGTGCAATAACACTATGTCCAAATGGATCTTCAATAATAATTTCAGCATGCATATTTCCAACTCTAACTTCATCAAGTTGTTTTAATATGTTTTTACCATTTTTTTGAGAGTTTTCATCATCAAAAAGATTTAGAGCAGTTTTAACTGCGTCTTGAAATCTATTTAGAACTCCTTCAATATTAGAAACATAACTTATTGATTTTGGTCCAGGTTCAACTTTTAAACCTAACATTGGTATGCTAATTGTTGCTGTTTGGGATTTAACAACTCGTGTTGATAATTTATCTTTTTGGATTGTTAAAGCATATCGTACTGGTTCTTTTTGTTCTAAACAAATAACATCAGTATGTTTGTATCCACATTTTGTACATGAAACTAATGATTCCATGATATCTCCAAAGTAAGGAATATTTTCAGTACGTGTTACAACATCCATAACATTTTTTTCACCACAAATTGGACAATTAGTTTTCATTGTTTCCAAAATATTACTCTCCTTTTTTAATTAGTTTATAGGTTTATTATTAATTTAATTAAAAATGAAAGAAGAAGAACTGTTTTACTTAAAAAACTTATAAAATCTATAAAAATAATATAATCAATTAATTTAATAAAAATAATAAAAAATAGTAAATTAAGTTAAATAAAAAAATAAAGTTATATTATTTAACTTAGTAAATCTTGTATTCTTTCAGCACTACGTTTCATTTCGATACGTATAAGTCCTAAATTAACATCTGTGTCAGCAATCAATACAAGAATTCCTTCTGAAGCATCAATTAATAATGTTTTACCACGTTTACCTTCAATCATAACTTGTTGTAAAGGTTCGTGTTTCATTTCGTTTACAGATCGTTCGGATGTACCGAATACTGCAGAACTCATTGCTGCAATTAATTCTGCATCTACATCGGAAGGTACTTCAGTTTCAATAATTAACCCGTCTTTTCCAACAACTAAAGAACCATTTACTCCATTAATTCTACCTAAATCTTTAAGTATTCTTGCTATCATATTAGACCTCCATCTACATATCCATTAATATAATCATATACAAATTATTTTCTTCAATATAGTATTTTAACATTACGATTATATTGATATTATTATATTATATATGTCATAATTTATATGATTAAACTATATATTCTTTTTTTATTATATAATCCTTAAAGTATATATGCTTTAATTTTGTTAGTTATATATAACTAATGAATATATTATTAATGTAATTATTAATTAAACTTTCTATTAATATTAATATAATAAATTAAAATCAATTAAATAAAAAATCAAGGAGTGATTTTTTGCACGTCATATCATCTGTTATAGAACTTCAAGATTTTAATCCATTCATTATAATTGGATGTGGTGGGGGTGGAGAAAAATTCTCTAACTTTGAAGGTGTTGAATCTGTAGGATTTGTAGATGACGATTCTAAAAAACAGGGCAAATATTTTTGTGGTCATAAAATATCATCAAATTTAACAGAATTATTAGAACAAACTGATGCTAAAACTGTTGCAATAATGTTGCCTATTGGAGCAGAGGGGTCTGCATTGAAATATGCAGTTCAAGCAATAGATAATGGAAAAAATGTTATAACTTCATTTAGATCATTATCATTAAATGAGAATCCATCTCTCTTGAAATTTGCAACTCAAAAAAATGTATTAATTAAAGAAATTGGTCCACGTTTGGATAATATTAAAAAAATTTTTGGAATAGCGCCAGAAAAATGTTGTGAAGTTTTACCTAAAATTTCATATAAACATAAAACACCAGTAGTATATGTTGGTGGAACATCACAAGAATGTGGTAAAAGAACCACTACGCGATTATTAGGTCAAGCAGCGAAAGAAGAGGGTATGACTGTAGGAGTAATATCTACTGATGAAATGGGGATTGAAAATGGACCTGATTTTAATTATCGTGCAGGAAGTTTATCTGTAATGGATGTTCCTTCAGCAATAATGGGGTCAATAAAATATTTAGAAGAAACAAAAAATCCAGATATTATATTTATTGAAAGTCAATCTAGTTTAACTGAAATTGGTAATCCTCATCCTAGGGGTTTGTCAGCATCTATACTTATTGGTGCTAGTCCCGATGTGTCAATTGTATGTCATAGGCCAAATCATCCTTTCAGGGAACCTCGAGGTATAGTGTCTGAAGTAAAGGCTATTGAAGCAGTTGAACCTACAAAAGTTGTAGGAGTTTCTATTAACTTATTAAATATTGAAAATACTACTGGTCAAATAGAAAAATATTCTAAAGAGTCTGGATTGCCAGTTTTTGATGTAAAACATGATGCTAAATGTTTATTAAATATTATTACTGAGTATTTAGGAGAAAAATAAATGAAAGATATGGTGGAGTTAGTTAAAAAGAATTTGGGTCTTGATGAATCCCATGATGATTATGTAGGTGAACCGACACCTCCGATGGATCCTCCAATTGTTCCAGATCATTCTTTTTATGAAATAATTCTGATTAAAGCTGAAGATTTAGATGATGTAAATTATGCTGTAGATCAATTAGTATTAGAAAAAAATCCTGTTGTTTTGGATTTAACTTATTTAGCAGATAATTATCCTGATGAATTTGCAGTAACTACTAATAGGTTAAAAGAATTAAGAGAAACTATTGGTATTGGTATAATTTTAATTGCAGAAGAAGGTAGAAATACATTATTAATTTCGCCTAAAGAAATAAAATTGGTTTCTAAAGGCAGTTAGTTACATGATAAAACATAACTATTATATTAATTAGTTCATATAATATAATATATTATTTAAAAAATAATATTTCTAATTTAAGTTATTTTTTTTAAAAAGGAGTTACATATTTAATAATAATCGATGAGGACGATATAATGGATTTGCCAATAAAAAGCCCTTCCAAAATTTCATATGCTGATGAAATAATTTTTAAAGATCTTTTAAAAGATTTATCTAGATCAGAATTCACAGGATTTTTAAGATTTACTTTTAGTTCTAATGAGGGTCATGTTCTTTTTGAAGAGGGTGAACCTATCGCAGCATCATTTGAACAGTATCTTCAAAATGAAGCTTTTGATAAAATTGAAGAAGTTTTTAAAAAAGATGT
The DNA here is from genome assembly GCA_902795935.1 of uncultured Methanobrevibacter sp. GTDB lineage: Archaea > Methanobacteriota > Methanobacteria > Methanobacteriales > Methanobacteriaceae > CADBMS01. The sequence goes on along the minus strand of CADBMS010000056.1, from coordinate 297 downwards.
AACTAGTGAAGATATTATTGAATTTTTTGATTTACCAAGTTCTCAATTAGATTACTTAAAAGATTTAAATAAAACTTATAAATTAACTCCAAAAAAAGTCGAAAAACCAGTAATTAAAAATAAATCAGACTCTAAATATGTGGATGATGAGCTTTTTAATCCTAAAAAAGTAAGTTATAGGATGTCTGTAGAAGAATTACGTGCTGAAAGGGAAAAACAGTTCATGGATGAAGAAAAGAAAGCTGCTGAGGCTGAGCCTGTTCCTGAGCCTGTTCCTGAGCCTGTTCCTGAGCCTGT
>CADBMS010000055.1 GCA_902795935.1 uncultured Methanobrevibacter sp. | reverse complement strand
TATTGGCGCCATAATTGCTTATGCCATTGGCCAATTATTAGTATTATTTGTATCTCGTGTAAGAGAATACTATGCTGATCAAGGAAGTGTTGAAATTGGATGTCATCCCCATAGTTTAGCAAGTGCCCTATTCAAATTAACATATGGTTCTGCAACTACAAGTGAATCTGAGATTAAAAAAACAGAAAGTATGCGTGCATTCTTTGTTAATGACATATCCGTAGCAAAAGATGAAATTAATGAATTAAGCCAATTAGATTTAAATAACGATGGAATTATAACACCTGATGAGTTAAATTATATTAGAAATAATAATATAAAAATAGGCATTACATCTAAATTAACTGAAATGTTATCAACACACCCAAATATGGTAAAAAGAGTTAAAAGATTATCAGAATTATAATTTATCAACAATATCATGATTTTTTTTAACTTTTAATTGATTATTGATTGATAAAAATCACTATTTTTTGATTTATTTAGCATTTTCATATTATTAAATTAACTATAAATCACTTTTTTAATAATTTGGAAGCTTTGCAATAATATAATTTTTAGGAACCCATGTTTTTAGTGGGGTTCTTGTTATAATTTGATTTCCTTGGTAAATAACTTCTGTTTCTTTATTATCACTGATTAAATAAACACGATTTGCTTCTATTTTATTAACACGTTTAATAATCAAACCATATTCATCATGTTTTGAAACTACAATATCATTGACTTTAAAATCTTTCGTTTTAACAACAATTAATTTTTGACCATCTTTTAATGTAGGATACATTGAAGTTCCACTAACTATAACAGAATAAGGCAATTCATTGTTTTCAAAACAAGTCTCAATATTTACATCAATATCTTTATAATCATATTTTCTGGCAATATTCCTAAGATCAACTGTTATTGTGTCTTTAGTAGATTTAGATAATTGTAAATTATCTGTTAGATATATGTGAACTTCAGTAATTAACTCATTAGGAACTTCATTAAAAAAAGAATTATCAAATGATAATTCATAATCGGTTCCATTAGTGTAAATATTAATATACAAATAATCATTATTTCCTAAAAATGTAAATCCAAATATTATAATAATGGTTATAATTACTCCTAATAAAAAATATTTTTTCAAAAAAAATAACTCCTAAATTTTATTAATAATCTAATTGTTCTTGAATATATTTTGTTACATCAAAAGATAACTGTCCTGTAGCTGTGGCATTATCATGGCTTGCAAAAGTAAAGGGGGCTCCAAAAATTGGGGCCATTATGCGAGTATATTTACCAAAATTACCCATTGAAATTGCAATTGTATTAGGATAATGTTTTAATACTTCCATAACAGTTACAGTGTCTTTCATTGAATTAGGCATAACTGCAAATTTTGCAATATCACCTATTTCCATTTCTTCTTTAACAATATTTAATAAATAATATAATGGTGGTGTTTTTTTAAAATCATGGAATGAAATTATCGATTTATTAGATGATTCAATTACTAAATCTCTATAATTTTCAGACGTATGTAATTCTATATCAGTATAATCCGAATATTTTGAAGCTTCAATAAGTAAATTTATTCTTTCTTTTTCAGTTCCTTTAAATAATCCTCCTTCAGAATGATTTCTATTAGTTGCAATTGTTGAAATATTTAATTCATTAACTTCTTTAAAAAGAGTATTAATCTCATTTATTGAAGGATTTTTTAAATAGTCTAACCGAATTTCAAAAAAATTGGCACCTGTTTCTAATAAAAAATTAATTTTTTTAATAATATCTTCAGTATTTTTTTCTGATATTGGAATACAAATTTTATATTTTTCCATTATATAATACACCTAAATAGTAATAATTAAATCGTCTTTTTATAAAAATCTTAAAACAACAATATTATTTAATATATAACAACTTATATAAAGATATAATAAAAAAATGGAGAAGTTATATGTTAAAAAACATTGATAAAAAACCAATAATAATTAGTAGTATCACTTCATTATTATTTTTTTTAAGTGGAATGTTTATTGGAAATACTTCCATTACAGGTTTTATAATTGGAGGTATGGTAATTGGTTTTATTAAAGGCAGTAATTACAAATTAGGATTAAAATTTGGAGCCATTTCAGGTTTTATTAGTGGAATTATAGTTTTTATATTAAATATTGTGCTACTTTTAATTCAAAACGCAACAGAAGTGATTCAAACATATATTCTCATTCTCTTAGTTTATTTAATTATTGAAATTATTATTAGTTCTATTGGAGGAGCAATAGGTAGTTTAATAAAATTAGAATGTGAATAAAAATGAAAGCTTTTTATTTATATGATTAAATAAAAGCCATATAATTGATAATTTAATGAAAAAAGATATGGGTGCTTAATATAAAAATATGGGTGATGTGATGAAAGTAACTTCATTTGGAGCAGATATTTCAAATAATGACACTTTTTGTAGTAAAACTCTTATAAAAAATCTTGAAAATGATTTACATTGTATTACAGATATGGGTGCTGAAAAAGCAGCGTTAACTAATATTACTGGAGATGATGTGGTTATTTCAGCATTTATTGAAGATGATTTATTAGAGCCTATTAATAAATGCATTGTAGATATTCTTAGAGAAAATTCAGAAGATCTTGGTGATTTAATTGGAATTTCATCAAAACCAGAAAATGCTGGTGAAGGAGTATCTTATGCTGAAGCTAAAATTAAAGAAGATATGTTTCCAGATGCATTGATTTTAGCTTTTGATACCTATGGCGGAGAATCATTTGTTAGTAATGTTGCTAATTCAACAATAAAAGCAGCAAGAGGTATGAATGGAGTTACTGATGTGAGTGCAGAAATTGTTTCTGGAGTAAAAAAAATTCCAGGCGTAGGTTATGTTTCTGATGAAACAGATGATCCTATAGTTGTTGCAACTATTGAAGATTTAGAAAGTGTTGGTGTTGTTGCAGGTGCTATGTTAGGTGCAGCATTAGGAAATAAAAATGTTTATTTAGTGAAAAGAGGATCACCATCTTATGTTATACCTGGCAGTGCTATAGTTTCATTAACTGCTTTTATGAATGGAAATATTATCGATTTAGCTGTGCCTTTTGAACAAAAAACAAGAATTTTAAATAATTTAATTTAATATTTTATATTAATAGAAGGAATGAAAGATGATATATTTAAATGAAAATACACGCTGTTTAGTGCAAGGAATAACTGGAAAACAAGGTTCATTTCACACAAAACAAATGTTAGATTATGGGACAAACATTGTTGCTGGAGTTACACCTGGAAAAGGTGGACAAAAATTTGGTAATGTTGATGTATTTGATTCTATTGAAGAAGCAGTTGATGAAACACAAGCTAATGCATCAATAATTTTTGTTCCTGCACCATTTGCAATGGATGCTACTTTTGAGTCTATAAAATATCTTGATTTAGTTGTAATTATTACAGAACATATCCCTGTACAAGATTCCTTAAAAATTATGGAAGAATCTAGGAAAAATAATACTATAATTATTGGACCTAATACTCCTGGAATTATTTCACCGGGAATTGGTAAATTAGGTATAATGCCTACACATATTTTTAAAGAAGGAAATGTTGGAATAGTTTCACGTAGTGGTACTTTGACTTATGAATTTGCAAGTCAAATGACTAATAATGGGATAGGGCAAAGTACTTGTCTTGGAATTGGTGGTGACCCTGTTGTTGGTTTAAACTTTGCAACAGTTCTTGATGAATTTGAAAATGATCCTAATACTGATGCTATTGTTTTAATTGGTGAAATTGGCGGTAATTCTGAAGAAAAAGCTGCAGAGTATATTGAAAATAACATAAGTAAACCTGTTTTAGCATTTATATCTGGTGTTACAGCACCAAAAGGTAAAAAAATGGGACATGCTGGTGCTATAATTGAAGGTTCTAGTGGAACTGCTAAAAGTAAAATTGAAGCTCTTGAAAGTGTTGGTGTTCAAGTTGCACAAAAACCTTCTGAGATTGTTGGTATGTTAAATAAATTATAATTAATTAACCATTCCTTCAACAATAGTGATTAATTTTTAAATAGTGATTATAATGGCAGATACAAAAAAAATAATTGATAAACTTGCCAATAATGATATAAAACTGCATGAAATTGAAAAATATACTTCAGATATTGATGAAGCTATAAATATTAGAAAAAAATTTATAGAATCAATCTCTGTAGGTGAATTAAATCATGTCTCTAATTATTCTATTGATATGAATAAAGCTATTAAAAAAAATATTGAAAATCCTATAGGAACAATTCAAATACCTGTTGGTGTAGCTGGGCCTGTTGTAATAAATGGAGAATATGCACACGGGAAATTTTATATTCCATTAGCTACTACTGAAGGTGCTTTAATTGCTTCAATTAATAGAGGATGTTCAACAATTTCTAAATCTGGAGGAGCTAATGTTAGAATTATTGATGATAAAATGACAAGGGCTCCTGCTTTAAAGGCAAATTCTATTCAAGATGCTTTAGTTGTTAAACAATGGATTGAAACTCATTTTGATGAGATTAAAAAAGAAGCTGAAAATACTACTGCCCATGGTAAGCTTTTAAAAATTGATCCAATTATTATTGTTGGTAGGCATATTTATCCAAGGTTTGTTTATTCTACTGGAGATAGTATGGGAATGAATATGGTAACTATTGCAACTGAAGTTGCATTAAAGTTTATTTCTAAAAATACTAATGTTCATATTGTTGCTTCTAGTGGCAATGTGTGTGTTGATAAAAAGCCTTCAGCTATTAATTTAATTGAAGGTCGTGGTAAAACAGTTACTGCAGAAGTTATTATTCCAGAGAAAATAGTTAACGAAAAATTAAAAACTACTTCTAAAGCAATTACTGATGTTAATATGTCTAAAAACTTTTTAGGTTCTGCAATTTCTGGAAGTATGGGTTTTAATGCACATTTTGCTAATATGATTGGTGCTATTTTTTTAGCAACTGGTCAGGATGAAGCACATATTGTAGAAGGCAGTTTAGGAATAACTACTGCTGAGGAGATTAATGGTAGTTTATATTTTTCTGTGACATTACCTGATTTACCCGTTGCAACATTTGGTGGTGGAACAAGAATAGAAACTGCAAAAGAATGTTTAGAAATAATAGATGCTTTAGGTACTGGTAAAGTTCATAAATTTGCAGAAATTGTTGCTGTGACTGTTCTTGCAGGTGAATTATCTCTTATTGGTGCTTTAGCTGCAGGACATCTTGCTAGAGCACATCAAGAGTTAGGTAGAGGTTAATGAATTTATTAACTTAAAAGGGAGAGTATTTTTTAAATGAATATACAGGAATTTATAGAAGAATACCTTGAAATGAGCAGATATGTTGCTTTAGGTTCTATGGATGGTATTTTAGCAGTTATGGGAGTTATTCTTACTGCTAGTGGTATTGCATCAGCAAGTGGTAGTGAATTATCAAATTATGCTATTGCATTAACTGGTTTAAGTGGTGGTATTGCTTTAGCTATGTCTAATGCATTTGGTTCTTTTATTGGCGAACGTGCTGAAGAAAAACGTAATTTACGAGAGTTGGAACGTAAAATGATTATTGATGAGGGACAATTAGATGATACTATCATACATAAACAAGCTAAAAAAAGAGTTTATATGAGTATGTTTACTCATGGTTTTTCTAGTTTTATTGGTTCTTTTTTACCTATTGTGCCTTTTTTAATATTTGAAGACAAAGCAACTGCTACCATTACTACTGTGATTCTCTGTTTTATTGCTTTAGTCATATTAGGAGTTTATCTTAGTAAAGTTTCATATGAAAATTTATTTAAAACTAGTTTTGAAATTGTGGTTATAGGAATATTGATTAGTCTTGTTAGTTTCTTAATTGGAGGATCCCATTAATCATTAAAATCTAATTGAATTTCATATTATTTAGATAATATGTAATTATTTATATTTTATTAAAAAAATACTAAAAAAATATTCCTCTTATAGTCATTTACGAAATTAATTTTATAGATTATTTATAAATAACTATAAAAAAAGTTTTGTAAGCAACTATAAAAAAGATTAATTAAATATCATAAACTTTTTTAACAGTAAAATCATGAATTTGATATGCATCTTCAACACTCAAAATTTCTTTTTCTAAAAACTCAAAAGTTCTTCTAGGAACCGTTTTAGGTCCAAGAACAGCACCAGGTCTAGTTAAATCATCCATATAATCAGTTTCCATTAAAAAAAGATTATTCTTTTTTAAACCATCACGAAGAACATCTCTAGTTGAAATCAATGAAGGTGTTAAACCATGATTCTCATTAAAATCTGTTAAAGGCCCTGAAAAATGTTTAATAATTTTATATGTAGAAATATGAACACTTTTAGCCATATTTGCAAACTCTTTAAATTGTTCTTCCAAAGCAGATTCAGTATGTAATTGAACTGGACAATCAGCTTCTTTAGCTAATTCTAATGCATACAATAATAACTCATTATGCAACTCCCACTCATCATCACTAACAGGATAATGAGGCCTACCAATTTCACCAATAGCAATAGCTTTATTTTCTAAAACTAAATGTTGAGCATAATCTAAACCATCTTTAATCAAATTTTTAGCAGTTTCAAAATCATTACCATAACTTAATAATTTTGATAACTCAGCAGGATGAATACCAACAACAGCATATGCTTGAACATCCAACTTATCATTAATTTCATTAGCAACTTGAACACAAAGATCCATAGTCTTTTTAAAATCAAAAATAAAACCATCAATAGTCCAAGAAGGTTTATTAGGTATAATCATCCTTTTACCTCCGGAATTGATAAATTTTTGGGCAACTTTTAACGGACCTTCACCATTAAATGGATCAACATGAATATGATTATCAGTAATAGGAATGTTTTTTATTAAACAAACCCCCAAAAATTAATTATCATCACAAACACCCATAATTTCATAAACAGCCTTAAGATCTACCTTAGTTCTATAACAACCATCCCTACTTAAAGGAACACCTTGTGGATAAAATTTACCTAAATTCATCATTGCTAAATTTAAATCCTGATAACAAGCCACTCCTAAAACCGCTTTAAACTTTTTTCTCTCAGCAATACTTTTAATGAATGTTGAACCCGGAATAATAAAAACAGAATAACCTAATTCTTCAGCTTTCTCTTTAATATTACCTATAACACATTTATTGCACAGAATACATTCTAAACCAGATCTTTCAAGTGTAGCTGGACAATTAGGATTTCTTAAACAGTGTGGTAAAACAATAATTTTATCATTATTATCAATAGATTTAAATTTATTAGAATTAACTTTATTCCTAACTTCAACACTAATATGATCTACAAGAGTTGAATCAAAACCCATATTCTCTGAAAGTTTTTTGAATGGACCATAAAATAAATCAGTAGTGAATAATACTAATTTTGGAAAAATAAATTTATCATTTTTAATAGCCACCCTACCTAAAAATAAGGAAAATAACAATAAAGCAATAAACAATAATAAAAGTATTATAATTATTTGACCAAAAATTGCATAAAATTCGTTAATCATGAAATCTCCCAATATAATTGAATATATTATTAAAATAAAAAAACTTATTAAAGGTTATCTAAAGTAATATGCTCAACATCACCCTCAATAATAACACCTTCAGAAACTGCAGTTAATTTTAATCCAGACAACTCCTTACAAGAACATAAAATATCTTGTTCAGGATGAGTTCCAGGAGTTATATTACAATCTAATCTAACAGTATCTCCAACAGCCACAACCATCTTTAATCTTTGTGATGTTGGATGATCTTTTGGTAAAACAACTATTGGTGATTCAAGTTCACGCAACAAAAAAGCCATAGATTTAATTCCTTTTTTTATTATAGGTCCTTCACCAAACGCAGATATAACTAACATATCCTCTTTTTCAAGAAACATAACAATTTCATCATTGTCTGGAGTTCCAATAAAAATCATTCGTGGTTTTGCAGATTTAACAACACCAACAGTTCCATTTTCACCTTCCAAAAATAAAATTTCTGAAAAAGTTAATCTTCGCATTCCACATTCTCTGATTGACATGATGGACATATAATCCTTCTACCCATACCTTTAAAAGTATTTCCACAATCTAAACATTTACATTTTTTAGTTTTAAGTTTTTTCATTTTAAGATCACCCATAGGGCCTCCGACAGTACACATAAAATATCACCTTACATATTAGTTATAAAAATAATATAATTTATATTTTAAGTTTGATAAGATTATTAATTAAAAAAAAATATAATATATTCATATTAATTTATAAAAATTGATAATATTACATTAATTACTAAAAAGGGGATATTATTTATGGGTAATCCAATCTTTCCATTCACAGCTATTGTTGGTCAAAACGAAATTAAAAAATCTTTAATTTTAAATGCTATTAACCCTAAAATTGGTGGCGTACTAATAAAAGGAGATAAAGGAACTGCTAAAACAACTGCAGTTAGAGCATTAACTGAAATATTACCAAATATTAATGTATTTGATAATTGCCCATTCCATAATATGCCAAAATATTCTGAAAAATTAGGACCTTATTGTAGTATAGATAAGTATCCTGAATGTGAAAATTGTGAAAAAGTAGTGATAAAAAAACAAATGACCGTTATTGAATTACCATTAGGAGCAACAGAAGATAAAATTGTTGGATCTATTAATATTACAAAAGCATTGAAAGAAGGTATAACATCACTAGAACCTGGTATTTTAGCTAAAGCTAATGGTAATATTTTGTATGTTGATGAAATAAACTTATTAGATGATAGTTTAGTAGATGTTTTATTAGATGCATCAGCATATGGTCAAAATACTGTAGAAAGAGAAAGTGTATCAAGAACACACCAATCTAATTTTATTTTAGTAGGAACTATGAACCCTGCTGAAGGAGAACTTAGACCCCAATTAGCAGATCGTATAGGATTACATATTAATGTTTCAACCATAACTGAGATTGAAGATCGTATAACCATAATGGAACGACGGGAAGAATTTGAAAATAATGCAATCCAATTTAGAAAAAAATACCATATTAAACAAAAGGAATTATATGACAAAATTAAAAATGCAAAAAAATTATTACCATCAGTTAATATTTCAAAAGAGTTAATTGGAATTATTGCATGGATTTGTTTAAATTCTAATGTTGATGGGCACAGATCAGACATTACAGTACTTAAAACATCTAAAACAATTGCTGCTTTTAATAAACATGAACATGTTACTGAAAATGATTTAAAAGAGGCTTTGATTTTAGTTTTAGGGGAAAGAAATCCTAGTATTAAAAATAATATGTCTCAAATGATACAAAATGCAAAAAATAAATTAAAAAATAAAAATGCTAATAAATTAAAATCATACCTTAATAAACCTGAAATAACAGAAAAATCAACAAAAAATAAATCAAATTCTAAAATGAATAACGCAACTCCAAGTAATAGTTCCCAAATGAATATGAAACAAAATTCAATACAAAATAATGATGAAATAAAAGAATTAACAGAAAATAATGCTCAAAAAGAAATGGAATCTGATGATGTGGGGATTGATATAAAAAACTTATGAAGCTTAAGGGTAAATCTAAAGAAAGATTATATGGTAAACATATAGAATCTAAAACTGAAAAAGGAAAATATATAAAAAGCAGATATTCGCGTAAAATACCTAAAGATATTGCGATTGATGCAACTATCAGAGCCGCTGCAAAAAAATCAAATAATCAAATTAACATCGAACCAACAGATTTAAGAGAAAAAATTAGAAAACATAGCGCTAAAGCAACAATTGTAGTTATTGTTGATATTAGTGGTTCAATGGTTGCTGATAAAAAAACAACCCGTGTTAAAGATATTCTAAATCATATAATTCTTAATTCACATAAATATAAAGATAAATTAACAGTTATTGGATTTAAAGGTCACACCTCAGAAATGATTATCCCAACAACTAAAAGACCTACATCATTCAAAAAACAAATTAACCTTATCACAGTTGGTGGAACTACTCCATTAGCTTCAGGACTTAAAAAAGGATTAGAAATATTAAAAAAAGAAAAGAAATATAAAGAATATGTTCCAATAATGATTTTATTAACAGATGGTATGCCTAATATAAGTATAAATAAAAATCCAATCAGTGATGCAATGGATATAGCATCTAAATTTAAAAAAGAAGAAATAAATAATATTATTGTTAATTTTGAAAAAAAAAGACAAAATGGACGTAGTTTTAATATGGAATTAGCTCTTGAAGCTGGTGGAAAATATTATGACTTAGAAGATTTAGAAAATCCTGGATTAATATTAGATAAAATAATTAATTATGAACGAAATCAATTAAATTTAGTTCAATAAGACATATAATTTAAATACTTCTTGAAGTATAATATTAACTTTATAACAACACTTTGTGAAAATAAGATGAAAGTAACAATATATCATGCTGAAGAGTGTGATCGTAAAAAGTGTACTGCTCTGAAAATGGCTAGGAATGGAAACTTTAAAATAGTATACCGTCTTAACCAGATACCTCGTGGTTCAATTGTACTTAACCCTTATGTTGATAAAGCAGTTTCACGTGAAGATTTAAATATAATTAAACAAAAAGGAATAACGGGTCTTGATTGTTCATGGAAAAAAATAAAAAAATCTTCAATAATGTTTAGAACTTCTAAGTATCACAGATCTTTACCATTTTTGGTAGCTGCTAATCCAGTTAACTATGGTAAACAAGGTATATTATCTACTGCAGAAGCCGTTGCTGCAACATTTTATATAGTAGGATTGAAAGATATGGCTGAAGATATAATGTCTCATTTTAAATGGGGTTCCAATTTTTTATTACTAAATAAAGAATTATTAGAAGCATATTCTGATGCTAAAACTAGTAAAGATGTTGTTAAAGCTCAATACGATTTTATAAAGGAGGATAAATAATGGCTAGATTTGAAGAAGCTGAAAATAGAATTTTCAATGTAAAAATTTGCCTAAAATGTAATGCTAGAAATCCACCAAGTGCAAAAACATGCCGTAAATGTGGTTACAAAGGCTTAAGAATTAAAGCTAAAGAATCAAGGGGTTAAATACACCCTTTTTTTAAATTTTATAAGTTATTAAGATTATAACAATCATTTTAAAAAAAAAAGTGTTTAAGATGACAGTTGAAGCTTATTTTAGAGAAATATTAAAAACTCGAAAAATTCACCTTACCTTATTAGATCCTGAAGAACAAACTCCTGATGAAGCATTAATTATAAGTCAAGCAGCTATCAAAGGAGGTTCAGATGGCATAATGTTAGGAGGTTCTACTTCTGATTTATCTGAATTAGATGCAACAACTAAATTACTTAAAGATAAATTAGATGTACCAATAATTCTTTTCCCAGGTAATGTTAGTGGTGTTAGTAAATATGCTGATGCAATCTTTTTTATGAGTTTATTAAATTCAACTAATCCTTATTGGATTACTGGTGCTCAAGCATTAGGTGCACCATCTATTAAAAAAATGGGTATTGAAACAATTCCTATGGGATATCTTGTTGTAGAACCTGGAGGTACTGTTGGTTGGGTTGGAGATACAAAGCCCATACCTCATAATAAACCAAAATTAGCAGCAGCTTATGCTATGGCTGCAGAATTCATGGGGATGAAATTGGTTTATTTGGAAGCAGGCTCTGGAGCAGATAAACATGTTTCTCCAAAAATGATTGCTACTGTTAAAAAAACAAGTAATACAATCCTTATTATAGGTGGGGGCATACGTACTGGAAAAGATGCAAGAATAATTGCAAAATCTGGTGCAGACATCATTGTAACTGGTACTGTTGTTGAAGATTCTGACAATGTTGAAGAAAAAATTAAAGAAATTGTTTCTGCAATTAATGACTAATTTCTTTTATTAATACCCTATTTTACTATTTTTTAACTACATTAAAAAAAACTTTTTTTATTAAATTTAAATATCTAATTTTTTTATTATTCAAAAAAAATATATAATGTATATATAAACTATATACTTATTAATCAATAATATATTAATATAAATAAAATGGTGTGGCCTATGTTAGATTCTTTGTTAGAACTTGCATTATTAAATAAAGAAGATATTCATAAAAAATTAATGGATATTTACAAAGTTCCCCTAAATACTGAAAAATACTGGATTGATTACTCAACAACAAACATGGATCCAACAAAAATTATATCTGCTGGTGACGGCAGTATTAATAAAAAAAAATACCTTAGTTTCGTATTTTATGCAATTAGTGCTGAAACATTAACATATAAAAAAAATATGAAAAAAATAGAGAATTCATTTATTGATATAACTACACCTCAAAGATTTCTTGATGATAGAATACGAAACTATATGGAAATTTATGAATACAAAAATGCACTAAAAACAATACAAAATTATAATCCAGATTATTTTTTATTTGATGGTTCTGTTATGGGCAGTTTAATTAGACCTTTGCCTTTAGAAAAAGAATTACCAACTAATATAAAAAAAGAGATAATTGAGGATTATAAAATACCATTAATTAAAGAAATAAAAAAAGGACAAGTTACAATTTCATCACTTCAATTTAAAAATGAACTAGAAAAATATGGTGACATTAAAACTGTATTAATGTTTTTAGAATCAATAGAAACATTATTAGTAATTAAAGAAATTTTAGAATATAAAGATAAAATTATAGGAATTTCTAAAACATCATCTAATAAAGATTATTTCAATTTAGATATGCCTGATATGTCCATATTTGATTTAAAACATGACAATGAAGGATATTCCAAACCATATTCACCAAAAGTATCTGAAAAACAGTTTAAACATGAATATAATATTGAAAATGAATATTTTAAAAACCAAGAATTTTCAATATTTTATACCCGACTTGAAAAAAATAAAAATATTTTAAAATTTGAAGTACCCTACAAACTAACTAATAGTAAAATTGAAGAATTAATCAACATTATAAAACCAATTTGTACTGAAGGGTATCCTTATTTACTTAAAAAAGCACATCATGATGTTGTTATTAAAAAAACTGATATGGAACAACTCATTAAGATTATGGGATTTTATGAAAAAAATGGAAGGGAAATGTTATGAATAAAATTATTGGTCGCAGTATTGGTGAAACTTCACTAACAAAAATTGACTTTGTTTCTAAAGAAATGCCTAAAGTAGGTGAATATGTTTCAATAGAATATGATGAAAAAAAAATTTTAGGAATGATTGAATCATTGATAAGGGGCAATGTTGCCATTAATAAAGACATCTTTGATCCAAAAACTATAACAAAAATAAAAAATCTTGAAGGGAATGACTATTATATTAAAGGAAGTGTAAAAGTATTAGGGGATATTGAAGATAATCTTAAAATACCTAAAACTCCAGCACCTCCAGGTAGTTTAATAAAAACTGCATCTAGTGATGATTTAAAAAAATTGTTTCAAACCCCTAAAAGTTTGAAATTAGGAACTCTGATAAGTCAAGACGATATTGAAGTTAAAGTTGATCTTGAAAAAATGTTCTCCAGACATTTAGCTATATTAGCTATGACTGGTGCTGGGAAATCTAATACCGTGTCAGTAGTTGTTGATGAAATATTAAGTTACTCCGGCTGTGTTGTTATTTTTGATATGCACTCAGAATATAATATAAATTTTAAAAATGGAGAATCTAAAATTATAAAACCGGAAATAAATCCTATTTATATGACTTTATCAGAAATAAAACAATTAGCCCATATAAGCTCCTCTGCATATATCCAAGAAAGATACCTTAATGAAGCATATAGATTAGCTAAAGATGAACTTAAAGAAGGTAGTACAAAAAATCAAAACTTTATAAAAATGATGAAAAACTATTTAAATAGTTGGGAATCTGGTGAAAAACTTTTCAGAGGCAAAGAAGTAAAAGAAACTAAACAAATAGTTGATGTTTTAAATAAATTAGGTGATTTGAATGCACGTTATAGTAGCATATTGAATATTAGTGCAGGAAATATATTAAGTCATTTTGAGTTAGGAAAAGCAAATATAATTGATTTAGGTTCTGTTGATGAAACAGCTGCAGAAATTATAGTTAGCCATATTCTAAGAAATGCACTAAAAAACAATAAAGAATGGTTAAAAAATCCAGAATCTGAAAAATTATCATTAACACATCCAGTATTTTTTGTATTAGAAGAAGCACATATTTTAGCCCCTAAAAATAGAAATACCAATTGTAAATTATGGATTAGTAGAATTGCACGTGAAGGACGTAAATTTGGTTTAGGATTGTGTTTAGTAAGCCAAAGCCCTAAATCTATTGATCCTGATTCATTATCTCAAGCAAATAATATGATTATATTAAGATTAGTGGAACCTAAAGATCAACATCATGTTCAAAGTGCAAGTGAAAGTTTAAGTGATGATTTAGTTAAACAATTACCCTCTTTAAATATTGGTGAAGCTATAATTTTGGGTTTAATGAGTAAAATTCCAGCTCTTGTTAAAATAAGTGAACATGAAAATAAAAAATTTGGTCAAGATTTAAATGTTATTGATTTATGGCAAAAAAAGAAAGAAGAACAAAAACAAAAAATAAAAGATCAAAATGATGAATTCTTGAGTTTAGGCGGTGATTATTAATGAGATTTGTGCATATTGCAGATACCCACTTAGGTTATAAACAATATGGTGAAAATCAGCGCGAACAAGATTATTATTCTGTTTTTAACTATACTATAAATAAAATCATTGAATTGGAACCAGATTTTGTAATTCATTCAGGAGATTTGTTTGAATTCAATAAACCAAGTACTCAAGCACATTTAACATTTCAAAATGCATTATCAAAATTAAATGAACATAATATTTCAGTTTATGCTATTGCAGGAAATCATGATAGTGTTCAGAAAAAAAATAGTTTACCTCCACAAGTATTATATAGAAATATGGGATTAAAATTAATTTCTGGAAAAAAGCCTTTTTTTGTACATGAAGATATATTTATAGGAGGTATTCAATATCTTCCGAAATCTCAAAATGATAATTTAAAAAATAGGTTGAAGAAAATAGAAGAATTATCTAAAGATTATAGAAATAGAATACTTGTTTTACATCAAGGAATTGATGCTTATTTACCCTATAATTATGAATTAGAACTCGCAGATATTCCTGAAACATTTCATTATTATGCATTAGGCCATATACATACTAGACAAGAACATGACTTTGGTGAAGGAAAGTTAGTATATCCTGGATCTATGGAAATTGGTAAAAAAGATGAAATAAATAGTTATAAAAATAATGGTAAAGGTTTCTCCATTGTTGATATATCAGATGATGAACCTATTGTTAAACACATTAATATTGATTTACCTAGAAAACAGCTTACTGAAAAAATATTTTATCCTGATTTAGATTCACGTTTAGATGAAATAAAAGATTATATAAGTAAACTACCTGAAAAACCTATTTTAAATATAGATATTGAAGGTGGTAATTTTAATAAATCTGATGTTTATACATTAATAACTGATAAATTAAAAGAGAAATCATTAATATTAAGACTCTCATATAACCAGACTGACATTGAAACTAAAAATGAATTTAAAAGTGATGCTAAATTAACACCTTCT
>CADBMS010000054.1 GCA_902795935.1 uncultured Methanobrevibacter sp. | reverse complement strand
TTTTTATTAATTATTTTTTGTAAAAACTTTTTTTATTCTCTTTATATTTTATTTATAGTCTTGGACAAAAAATTTTTTAATTAAGTACTGTGAATTTATTAACATAATAATTCTATATAACTTTTTAATTTGGCTTTAATTTCATAAAGGTTAGAAATTTGAATTTATTTGTTAACATACAGTTTTACTCATAAAATAATTATTTTTTGTCCAGAACTATATAGAATTAAATTCATGTTTCTTAAAATATTAGAATAAAACTTGATTTTTATAGTTATGTTCCTTCATCCCAATTCGCCATGTATTCTTTTTGCCTGTCATTTAATGAATCAATTTCAATTCCCATAGCTTTTAGTTTTAATTCTGCTACAGAATAATCTAATTCATCAGGAGATTTATAAACGCCTGCTTCTAAATCATTGTTTAATAAGTATTTTGCAGAAAGAGCCTGCATTGCAAAACTTAAATCCATAATCTCTGCAGGATGGCCTTGACCTCTATCTGCTGCTAAATTAACTAAACGTCCTTCAGCTATTAAGTATAATTTGCGATTATCATTCATAGTAAATTCATCAATATCGGGTCTTACTTTTTTAACCGATGTTGCTTGTTCATTAAGGTCATTTTGATTTATTTCAACATTAAAATGCCCTGAATTAGCCATTAAGCAACCATTTTTAACATATTTGAAATCATCGCCAGAAATAATGTTAATATTGCCTGTTGCAGTAATTATTATGTCTGCTATTTTAACAGCTTCACGAGTGGTCATTACTCTGAAACCATCCATTCTAGCTTCAAGTGCACGAATAGCATCTACTTCTGTTATAATAACATTTGCACCTAATCCGCTAGCGCGCATGGCTAATCCTCGACCGCACCAACCATATCCGCAGATTAAAACATTTTTTCCTGCAATTAACATATTGGTAGATCCCATGATTGCATCAAAACTGGATTGTCCAGTTCCATATCTATTATCAAATAAGTATTTGGTGTAAGCATCATTCACAGCCATAACTGGGAATAATAACGCTTTATCTTCAGCCATAGATTTTAATCTATGTATTCCTGTTGTAGTTTCTTCGCATGCTCCTTTAATTTTTCCAAGCAATTCTTTTCTTTCTTTATGTATGAGGAAAATCATATCTGCTCCGTCATCAATGATTATGTCTGGTTTGTAGTCTAATACTTCATGGATTGTTTGATAGTATTCTTCAGTAGTCTCTTCTCTCCATCCATGCATATGTAACCCTAAGGATGCTCCTCCAGCAGTTGCATCATCATGTGTTGATAATGGATTACAACCAGTCATTGCAACTTCTGCGCCTCCTGCCTGAAGTGTTAATCCTAAATTAATAGTTTTTGGTTCTAAATGTAAACATGATGCAATAGTTATGCCTTCAAAAGGTTTAGTTTCTTCAAATTCTTTTTTAATCTGTTCAAGAACAGGCATATGCTTTTGAACCCATTCAATTTTTTTAACTCCTTTTGGAGCTAATGACATATCTTTAACATTGTAAGTCATTAAATAATTCTCCTATTAAAATATTTTTTTAAAGTTAAAATATTAGTTATTAATAAAAAAAGTATTTTATTTTAATAGTAATTATAATTTATTGAAATTAAAAAGAAAAAAGTGGATGAGTTTAGTTCATCCATTAATTTATTATATGTTTTTTTGTTTATGAGTATTGTATTAATGGTTCGTTAGGAGTATTTTTTGAGTTAACTTTGTTCATAGCTTCTTCAAAAGCTTTCATATCGACTGTTTCAGCATTTAAATCTTTTCTTAATGTTAATAATGCAGCTTCACGACAAACAGCTTCAATATCGGCTCCAACATAACCTTCTGTTTTTTTAGCGAGTTTTTCAATATTCACATCGTCTGCAAGTGGCATATTTTCACTGTGTACTTTAAAAATCGCTATACGTCCATCTAAGTTTGGAGTATCGACTTTTACAAGCCTATCAAATCTTCCAGGTCTTAGTAATGCAGGATCTAACATATCTTTCCTATTGGTTGCTGCTATTATTGATACATCTTGTAGTTCTTCCATTCCATCAATTTCTGTTAGTAATTGATTAACTACTCTTTGTGTTACTCCTGAGTCTGTATTTGCATCTGATCTTGTTGTGGCAATAGAATCGATTTCATCAAAGAATATTACTGTTGGTGCTGTTTGTTTAGCTTTTCTGAAAATTTCACGTACTCCTTTTTCAGATTCACCTACCCATTTGGATAATAGTTCTGGTCCTTTAACTGCTATGAAATTTGCATTACTTTCGTTTGCTACTGCTTTTGCAAGTAATGTTTTTCCCGTTCCAGGTATTCCATATAATAATACTCCTTTTGGAGGTTTGATTCCAAATTTTTCGAAGCTTTCTGGATGATTTAGTGGCCATTCAACAGCTTCTATTAATTCTTGTTTGGCGTCATCTAATCCTCCAATATCATCCCATTTGGTGGTAGGTACTTGTACGAGAACTTCTCTTAATGCTGATGGTTGAATTTCTTGTAGTGCTTTTTTGAAATCTGCTTTTTGAACCACCATTTTTTTGAGTGTTTCTTTTGGTATTTCTTCATCAACTTTTATTTCTGGTAATACTCTTCTTAATACTCGCATTGCGGCTTCTTTACATAATGCTTCAAGATCAGCACCTACAAATCCATGAGTGCTTTCAGATAAATCTTCTAAGTCAACATCTTCTGCTAATGGCATACCTCTTGTGTGTATTTCAAGAACTTCTTTTCGTCCTTCTTTGTCGGGAACTCCTATTTCTATTTCTCTGTCAAATCTTCCAGGGCGTCTAAGTGCCGCATCTAGTGCATCTGGTCTGTTTGTTGCTCCGATAACTACTACTTGGCCACGAGATTTTAGTCCATCCATTAGTGTTAAAAGTTGGGCCACAATTCTTCTTTCAGTTTCGCCGTTAACTTCTTCACGTTTAGCAGCAATGGCATCTAGTTCATCTATGAATATTATAGCGGGAGCATTTGATTCTGCTTCTTCAAAGAATTCTCTTATTTTTTCTTCTGAACCTCCAATATATTTGCTCATTATTTCTGGGCCATTAATAGCTATAAAGTGTGCATCACTTTCGTTTGCTACTGCTTTTGCAAGTAATGTTTTTCCTGTTCCTGGAGGTCCGTGCATAAGTATTCCTTTTGGAGGACTTATACCTAATCTTTCGAATAATTCTGGTCTTTTAAGAGGAATTTCAATCATTTCTCTTACTTTTTTAACTTCTTCTCTTAAGCCACCAATGTCTTCATAATTTACATTTACTAAATTTTTTATTCCTTCTATTTTTGTTGGGTCTACAGCTTCAGTTTGCATTTCTATTTGGGTGTTTGGAGTTATTTTAACTGTTCCTTTTGGATTACTGGATACTACTGCTAATTTAATTTCACCTAATGGTGCAACTTCGTACATATCTCTGAATAATTCATCGAATAGGTTAGTTCCTCTACCTCTTGGTATGTGTTGTCTTACTCCTGTAACAATCAAATCTCCTGTTGTTAGAATTCTGTTTTGGAATGCTTGATTAAGATTTCCTTGAATTTTTATGTTTTGTTCTACTGGTGCTAGTGTTACTTTTTTAGCTTCTTTTACTTCTGCTTTTTTGATTGTTACTTCTTGGCCAATGCTTCCACCTACATTTTTACGTATGTAACCATCAATTCTCATTATGCCTAGTCCAAAGTCTGATTGTGATGGTGCAACTATTGCTGCAGATGTTTTGGTTCCTGTTATTTCGATTATGTCTCCTTTTTGCAAGTTTAATTTTTGCATACATTGAGGGTCTATTCTGGCTATATTTTGACCTACATCTTTTTGTGTTATTGATTCTGCTATTTTTAGTTTAATATAATTATTCATATCTTTTCACCCCTATATGAATTGGTTTTTATTAGTTATCGTAATTAAATCTTTTAGTTAATTTTGGTAACTATAATAAACTTGTAGTTTCTACTATATATATTTTTTGCTTAATTAATTCATTATAAAATACTTTTTTTTATTTAAATTAAACTCAATAAAGTTAATTTTTCTAAAACAAGAAAATTTAAATTAGTACAATATTAAATACGTTCATTTAACATAATATTTTTAATATAAAATTAATTTATTATGCGAAAATTATGAAATAATTTGATTATTTCTAGTGGCACATATCTAAAAAATAAATAAGATATTTATCTAATTTTAGCACCAAAACCTTTAAAAAAACTTTCAATATCTTCTCTAAGTTTTTCATCTAAAACTTCAAAACAAATAGTAACACTAAGTTTATCATCACCAATTTGAGGATTAGAATAAACCTCACTTAAAGAAGCATTAATAATACCATCCATTTTTTGAACAGTATTAACAATTAATTCAGGATCACAACTACTAGGAAAAACACATGAAACATTAAAAATATAATGTTGCAAATTATCCACTTTCCACTTCCAAACATCATCATAACTTAAAATTTCAACATTAGAAAGATTTAAAATAATATCTTCTTTACCTGTATCTAATAGGAGATAATCTGGAGTAACTTTATTTAAGATGCCAATATGAATAAAATCAGAATAAATGTCTTTTAAACCAATTTCTAATCCAATATTATTATTTAAAACATTAAATTCTTGTGTAATAGTTGAAATAACTTTGTCAGACCTGCCTAAAGCAGCGCCAATATCTTTAAAATTTTTTGTAGAATCTCTAATAATTTTATTAAATAATTCTAAATCTCCATTACTAATAATGTCATTTAACTCATTAACACATTCTAAAAAAACATTACGTGATGTAAAAGCATAATCAGTCTGGTTTTGAATTGAATAAATCAAAAAAGGGTTCTGAGAAACAATTCTAGCAACAATATCTAACATTAAATTATAAATGGGACTAGCGAATTCTCTAGATTTATGAATATTAGTATTCAATTTTTTAATAGAATAAGCTAAACTAATATAAGCAAAATGTGTCAAAACTTGAACAACACTCATCATTTCATCGTGAATATTAGCTTCAGTAATAAGAACACGACTTTTATGACTTTCTAAAAAATTTAAAACACGATTAAACCATTCATGTTTTTCATAAGGAGTTAAAACCACAACTTGCCCCTCAAGAGACACAATACGAGGGCCAAACATAGGATGAGTTGGTAAAAAATAAGCACCATCTGCAATATGCTCTAACATAATTTTAGAAGGAACTTCCTTAACAGAAGTAACATCCATTAAAAGAGATCCTTTACTTAAATGAGGAGCAATTTCCTTAATAACATCATTTGTGACTGCAATAGGTACGCTGAAAATAACAAT
>CADBMS010000053.1 GCA_902795935.1 uncultured Methanobrevibacter sp. | reverse complement strand
TTCATTTTCGCAGATTTTTGCCCATCTATGAACTGTTTGATATGATTTTCCAAGTAATTTTGCAGCATCTGCTATAGTATGGCCTTCAGAAATAATTTTAATCGCAATCAATCTTTGATAATACCTATAATAAGCAACATACTCTGCAATTTCTTCATCCAATATAGTTTTAGACGAATTCTTCAAAACATCAATTTTAGATTTACCTGACATACTTTACTTTTTGTCAACCATCTATAATAAATGTTTGGTAATTAACCATATAATGAATTTTATAAACTTATTTTTTAGAAAAAGTTTTAAAATTTGAATTATAATCCATCAAAAAGGAACATAATATAACTCAAATATTGTGAAAATAATCACAAACATATAAATACATATGTTCATATTCCTAAAGATTTATATAGTAGTTCATATAACATAATTAGTAAGAAAATATGTATTAAAGCTGAAAACTAATCAGAATAGTTAGTATTAATCTGTTAATAAAAAAAGATGTGGATTTTAATATCCACACTTTTTTACAATGCCAATATTATAAAATTCACCCCTTAGGAGTTGATAAACAAAATGAATTTTTTATATTGTAACAGGACTTTATTTTTTATATTGGGGTTAAATTTTATAACTAATTCTTATTATGTAATAACTAGTATTTAAAACCATCTATTTAATTTTTTGAGAATATGAATAAAGATTAGTTTATGTGTTTTAGGACAATACTCACATAATAATAATTCAATTTTATATTTGTTTTAAATCCTAAGTTTAATTACAATATAATTAATGAAAAACATCTTTTAGCTCAATATAGATCAATTTTGTTTCTTTAAAATGAATTAGTTCTTAATTAAATTTTTATAATTTAAGAATTGATGATTATTTAATAAGATTTATCCATTGATAACTAGTATATATTGTAATAAAGTAAAAATAGTGAAAAGAAATAGTATAATCATTGATTAAATAAAATTCAAATACTATACTTATAATTATGAGATGTTAATAATGGATGATAAGAAACTTTCATTATACAAAAAAGATTATGATAGCCAAATGCAATCATTATATAAAAAAAATAAAAATAATGATGACAATGCACTTTCTAAAGTAACAAATGCATTTGCTAAAATAAATGATATTATTAATTATATACAAAATATGAATATTATTAGAAGCATCATTTTATTATTATTAATTATTTTTTTGATTAGTGCAATTATATCATTTATTACACCTAATTCTAAAGATAGTCTTGAAATTGAAAATATAATTCCCACAGCTACATTATTAGGTAATAATTCTTTAGGAAATGTTTATAAAGATGGTCCTTATGGAAATAGTAATTCTAATATTTCAGTAGCTTATATTTTAGGCGTTCATCCTAGAGAAAAAGGAGCTCATCAGTTAATGGAGAAAGCATTGAAAGAAAGCGATGCTTTGAACTATAAGTATTATTTGTATAAGATTAATGTAACATCTTCTTCAACTGAATTTTCCCAAAGTAGATTTAATGGAGAAAAATTAGCTAATGAATATGCAATACCAGACATTATTAATAATAATTTTAACTTTGCTGTTGATGTTCATTATAGTAATGGGTATTGGGGTATTTCAAGATTTGTATTTACTCCTTCAGATAAGAATGTTTTATCTAGTCAACTTGCTCATGCTATGTGTGATAATTTTGATTGGTTAGTTTATTATACTCCAAATAACCCTACTAGTCCTGATTATGTTACTAAACCATTAAATGATGGCGGTGTTGCTGCAATTGTTTATGAAGCTTATACTGAAGATGATAATAATGTTACATTGAATCATGGTAAAGAAATTGTTAGTTTTATTGATAATTGGAATTTCACTAATTATATTTCATGAAAATAGATAATAAATTATGAAAGTTTATGTTTATGCAAACATTCCTTTAGGTTCATTTTTATTATTATTATAATTTTTTAGTGCATAATCAATATGTTTTTTTGTTATTTCAATATTATCTTCAGATATTGCTTTATGCAGTGCTGTTTTTAGTATTTTTTCTTTTAAATCTCTTCCAGACATTCCTTTTGTCATTTTTGCTAGTTTTTCAGGATTTATTGTTACAGGAAGTGGCATTGTTTTTATATTGTTTTTTAGTATTTGTTCACGTTCTTTTTCATTTGGAGTTATGAATTGTATTTCTTCTTCAAATCTACTTCTTATTGCATAATCTAATAATTGAGGGTTGTTTGTTGCTGCTATGGTTACTAAACCTTGATTTGTTTTTATTCCATCCATTTCGGTTAGTAATGCATTTACTACTTCTGACACATCACCTCTTAATGATTGGTATGTTCTATCTAGCGCGATAGCATCTATTTCATCTATGAATATTATTGATGGTGTTTTTTGTGTTGCTATTTCAAAAAGTTCATGTATTTGTCTTGCTCCATCACCTACATGATCACCTATTAGATTTGTTGCTTTTACAAGGTACAATGGCGTTTTAATTTCATTTGATAGTGCTTTAGCTAGCATTGTTTTTCCTGTTCCTGGCGTACCATAAAATAATATGTTTTTTGGTGCCCATTGGTTGAATTTTTCAGGATTTTCTAGGTATTTTATTATTATTTTACATTTTATTTTTGCTTGTTCTTGACCTATGACATCATTTAATTTTAGTTTTGTTTCTATTTTTTGGTATGTGTTTTTTGTTTTTTCCGAGTTTTCGATTAATAATATTGAAGTGTTATTTGTTATTTTTGAATTGTTTGGATGTGCATTTATTATTTTGAATGCATAATCGGGCAATATTTTTTGATCAAATATATATTGTCCTTCTGATATTATGTATCCATTCCATTGATCTTGTGCATATAATTCGAATAGTTCTTTATTTTCTACCTCTAGTTGTGGTGTTTCTAGTATTGTTGCAGTGAATGGATATCCTATTGGTTTTATTACAATTACTTTGGCTTCTTTTATTTGTTCATTTGTTATTATTTGTGTTTTGCTTTCAATAGTTTTTAGGTTGTTTATTGTGTTGTTGGATTTCACTGTTTTGTCACCTCGTTTGTTGTTGTTATATAAGTTATTATTTTTTGTTGTTGATATTATTTTATTTTTTTGTTAATTTTTGTTTAATAGTTAAATTTATAATATATTAAATACAATTTAGGTTTACCTAAAAATAATAATTTTAGATAAAACTAAAAAATTTAAAAAAAACATCAATAATTAAGGGAGGTCACATCAAAATGATAAAAAGATTAGATGAATTAAAAGAAGGAGAAAAAGGAATCATAAAATCATTTAACTCAGATTCTGAATTAAAAATACGATTAATGGGATTAGGATTCGTAAAAGGAAGTGAAATAGAATTAAAAAAAATAGCTCCATTAAGAGACCCTATTGATATAAAAATTAAAGGATATAATATTTCATTAAGAAAAAATGAAGCTAAAAATATTGATGTTGAAATAATAGAATAAATAGTATTATTAATAAAATGGAGAATATTTAATGGATAAATTAAAGATAGCTCTTGCTGGAAATCCAAATGTAGGTAAAAGTACACTGTTCAACCAATTAACGGGTATGAGACAACATGTAGGTAACTGGCCAGGAAAAACTGTTGAAAGAGCTGAAGGAACATTTAATTACAAAACAAAAGAAATTAATATAATTGATTTACCTGGAAATTATAGTTTAACGGCATATTCCCCTGAAGAAGTAATATCCAGAGATTACATTATAAACGAACAACCAAATGTTATAATTAATGTTATTGATGCAGAAAATATAGAAAGAAACCTATATCTAACAGTTCAAATGATAGAACTTGGTGCAAATATTGTTATTGCTTTAAATATGAACAAAATCGCTGAAAAAAATGGTTATAAAATAAATATAAATAAATTATCCGAATTAATGGGCGTACCAGTAGTTAAAATAGAAGCAAATAATAATGAAGGTACTGAAAAATTATTAGACACTGTACTAAAATCTGCAAAAAATCCACAAAATGTACAATGCAGATTAAAATATGGATCTGAATTAACAGAACATATTGATGAAATAAGCGAAGAAATTAAAAAAGAATTAAAATTATCTAACATGGATCCATATTGGACATCAATAAAACTTCTAGAAAATGATTCAATTGTCACTAATGCAGTAAAAGACTCAATTGGAAACGATTTATTAAACAAAGTAAATAATGTTAAAAAACATTTAAAAGATGTTATAGGAGATGACTGTGAAGAATCTATAGTTGATGCACGATATGGACATATAAGTGGATTAATAAGAGAAGCTGTGAAAAAACCAGCTTTAAATAAAAAAACAAGAACTGATATTATTGATCGCATTGTTACAAATAAATGGTTAGGATTACCCATATTTGGAATTATAATGTATTTAATCTTCCAAATAACATTTACACTAGGATCTCCACTACAAAATTTAATTGATGAAGGATTTGGAATATTAGGAGAAGGCATACTAGGAGTATTAGGTGAAACATGGATTTCTTCATTATTAGTCACCGGAGTTATTGGAGGAGTAGGTTCAGTACTGACATTTGTACCCATTATTTTTATAATGTTCTTCCTTCTAAGTTTACTAGAAGACAGCGGATATCTAGCTAGAGCAGCATTTGTAATGGATAAAATTATGCATAAACTAGTAGGCCTACATGGAAAATCATTTATACCTATGTTACTTGGATTTGGATGTTGTGTTCCAGGAATTATGGCTACACGTACATTAGAAAATAAAAAAGACAGATTAGTTACAATGTTAATTGTTCCGTTTATGTCGTGTACTGCAAGATTGCCAGTATATTTATTATTTGTTTCAGCACTTTTCACAGAATATCAGAGCCTAATAATATTTTCATTATATTGTTTAGGAATACTTATAGCAATTTTCACAGCATTTATATTAAAAAATACTGCTTTCAAAGGAATGTCTTCACCATTTATCATGGAATTACCACCATACCGCATACCTAAATTAAAAAGTGTGTGTATACACACATGGGAACGAGGTAAAGGATTTATTAAAAGAGCTGGAACAATAATTCTTGTTTCAGGCATTATTATTTGGGTTTTAAGTAGTCTACCAATGGGTGTTGAATATGGAAGCCAAGAAAGTATTACTGGACAAATAGGAACCTTAATTACCCCCGTATTTGAACCATTAGGATTTGGAAATTGGCAAACAGCAGTATCATTAATATTTGGAGTAATTGCTAAAGAAAATGTTGTTAATGTATTTGGAACCCTTATGGGCGTAGGAGACGAAGGAGAAGGACTCGAACCCATCTTAGCAGATATGTTCACACCATTATCAGCATTTGCCCTTATGGCATTTGTATTATTATATATTCCATGTTTTGCAACCGTTGCAACAATTAAAAAAGAATCTAATAGCTGGAAATGGGCAATATTCAATATTATTTATAGTATGTTAATTGCTTGGATAGTTGCATTCATTATTTATCAAGGAGGAATGTTAATAGGATTAGGATAAATTCATATTTAATAAATTCAACTAATTGAAATTTAATTTAAAAAAAAAAATGAAGGTTAAAAAATATGATGTGTAGAATTTGTGGCTATAATCTTAACAAAACTGAAATAGAAAATTGTGATAATTATTGTAAGTGTTGTGGAATATGTAAAAGTAAACATTCAAAAAATCAATTAACATGTCCAAATTGTGGATATGTTAACTATATTGAAAGTAAATCCACTTTATCAATAATTCATACAATTAAAGAAAAATTAAACATTAAATGATAATCTTTTTTTTAAAAAAAAAGAGTCTGTAAAATTTTATAGGCTTTTTTTGATTTTATTTTTTTGGATGTTTGAAGTTATTTTGTGTATTAATTTTTGTTAATTTTCTTTTATTTTAGAAAATATTTATTTAAATAGTTAATTACTTTAATAAGTAAGGACAGGTAATATTTTATGAGTAAACAAAACAAATCTGCCCTTAATAAAAATATAAACGCCATACAAGTTAAATTTTTTGATTATGTTGATGGGAAAATTAATCGCGAAAAAATTATTTCAGAACGATTAAATAAACCTCTAAAATTGAAAATACCAATAATAAACTATTGTTGGATGAAAATAATGTATTTTCATATGTTAATTCAGTTTGTCCTGTTTGTAGATCTCATAAAATTATTAAAAAAGGAACAATAGTTAAAAATAAACAAAATATTAATGGAAACCCCAGTAAATTTAAAGAACAACAATATCAATGCAAAAGATGTGAAAAAATTTGGAATATACAACAATCCATTAATTGGAAAACATAAACAATTTTTACAAGAAATAATTGATAAAATCCCTAGTGTTATATAAATTGGATACCAATAACTTCGTAAAATAAGCGAATATTTCCAAATATTCCTTGGAATAACTGTATCTCATCAAACAATCAAGAATTGGCCTAATAAAAATCACATTGAAAAAAAAATAGAAAATGAAAAATTCAATTATTCAGGTTATTATTTGTATGATGAGCAATTTTTAAGGCTTAATGGCATAATACACTACATATTAACTTTGTATGATTCAATA
>CADBMS010000052.1 GCA_902795935.1 uncultured Methanobrevibacter sp. | reverse complement strand
ATAGGATTTCTACAAAGCCTAAAAATCGAAAATTGATTTGTTCACTTAAAAAATATTATATTTATGTAATTTTTTTATTAATTTAAATTTCTCTTAATTATATGTTTTAGTAAATTATTTTAATTTTATCTTATTTAGATTAATTTAACTCATTATAATATTATTAGTTTTAATAAAATAAAGTTTTATATATAATCTAAAATAAAATTAATATCATTAAATTATAGTTTAATCATATAAAAAGTATATCTTAAATTATTTTTTTCTAAATATGTTTTTATTTTACGATAATTATGTACTATGTTAAGGAGTATGAATAATGAATGTAAATGAGATTCCAAAGGATTATGATTATAAAAAAGAGTTTTCATGGCAAAAATACTGGCAAAAAAATGAAATTTATAAATTTATAGGTGATGGTACTAAGCCAAGATATATTATCGATACTCCACCACCATATCCTACAGGTTCGATACATATTGGTCATATATTAAATTGGACATTCATAGATATGATTGCTCGATATAAAAGGATGTGTGGCTATGATGTTTTATTTCCTCAAGGTTGGGATTGTCATGGTTTACCAACTGAAGTGAAAGTTGAAGAGACGCATGATATTAAAAAAAATGATGTTCCTAGAGAAAAATTCAGGAAACTATGTGTTGATTTAACTTCAGATAATATTAAGAAAATGAAAGTTCAAATGCAAGAAATGGGATTCTCTCAAGACTGGAGTAGAGAGTTTATAACAATGACTCCTGAATATAAAGCTCGAACACAATTATCTTTCATAAAAATGTATGAAAAAAATTTAATTTATCAAGGAATTCATCCAGTTAATTGGTGTCCTCGTTGTGAAACTGCAATTGCATTTGCAGAAGTAGATTATAAAGAAAATAAAACATTTCTTAACTATTTAGAGTTTCCTGTAGAAGATTCTGAAAAAGGAATTTTAATTGCAACAACTAGGCCTGAATTATTATCTGCTTGTGTTGCAGTAGTAGTGCATCCTAAAGATGAAAGATATATGGACATGGTTAGTAAAAAAGCAATTGTTCCATTATTTGGTCAAAAAGTTAAAATTATCACTGATGATACTGTTGATATGGAATATGGTACTGGTGCGGTAATGATTTGTACTTTTGGAGATAAAACTGATGTTGCATGGGTTAATCGTTATAATTTAGATATTATTGGAGCTATTAATGAAAAAGGAATAATGACTTCTGCTGCAGGTAAATTTGAAGGAATGACTTTATCACAATGTAAAAAAGCTACAATTGATGAATTAGACAAAAAAGGATTTTTAATTAAAAAAGAAGAAGTTAATCAAAATGTGGGTCAATGTTGGAGATGTAAAACTCCAATTGAAATTTTAGTCAAAAAACAATGGTTTATAGCAGTTAAAGAATTAAAATCTCAAATTGAAGATGCAACAAATGAAATAGAGTGGATTCCAGAGCATATGAAAATGCGCTTACTTAATTGGGTAGAATCAATGGATTGGGATTGGTGTATATCTAGACAAAGATTATTTGCAACTCCAATACCAGTATGGTATTGTAAAGATTGTGGAAAAATATTTGTTGCAACTGAAGATATGTTGCCTATTGATCCAACAATATCTCAACCAGAAATTACTTGTGATTGTGGATGTAATGAATTTATTGCTGAAGATGATGTTTTAGATACCTGGATGGATAGTTCAATATCTCCATTATTTATTGCAGGATGGCCAAATGAAGAATATAAAGAGTGTTTTCCTGCAGATTTAAGACCACAAGGACATGATATTATTCGAACTTGGGCATTTTATACAACATTACGATGTGTAGCTTTAACAGGTCAAAAACCATTTTCACAAATAGTTATCAATGGTATGGTATTTGGTGAAGATGGATTTAAAATGAGTAAATCAAGAGGTAATGTATTAGCTCCTGAGGATATATTAAATGATTATGGTGCAGATGCATTAAGATTATGGGCATCTAATAGTGTTCCAGGATCAGATGTTCCATTTTCATGGAATGATGTTAAATATGGTTATAAATTCATGAGAAAATTTTGGAATGCTTTTAGATTTATCAGCATTCACATATCTGACTTTAATGGAAAATTTGATGAAATTAAAGATAACTTAAATCCAATGGATTTGTGGATATTATCAAAACTTAATTCTTTAGTATTAGATTGTACTGAAGCAATGGAATCATATAATTTTGCACAGGCAGTTGGAAGTATTCAAAATTTTATATGGCATGATTTCTGTGATGAGTATATTGAAACAGTTAAATATAGGTTATATGATGATAAAATTAATATTCAATCTAAAAATGCTGCTAAATACACTCTTAAAACAGTTGTTGAAACTTCACTTAAAATATTATCTCCAATAACTCCACATTTCACTGAAGAAGTATATAAACATTTAGGCTATGATACTAGTATTCATCAAACTGGATGGCCAGAAGTTCATGATGTATTAATAAATGAAAAATCAGAAGAACAAGGAGATATTGGTGTTAAGACTATTGCTGAATTACGTAGATTTAAATCATCATCTAAATTACCATTAAATACTAAATTAAAATCAACAACAATTTACAGTACTAATTCTGAAGTTTTAAATAAATTGAATAATGTATTCCATGATATTAAGGGAACTATGAATATTGATGATTTGAAATTAAAGACTGGAAAACCAGATGTTCAAGAAGTAGTTGTTGAAATTACACCTTTAATGGATAAAATTGGTCCTGAATTTAAAGGGGATGTTCCAAAAATAGTGGGTTATTTGAATTCAAAGGAACCAAATGAAATAGCTAAAGAATTTGCAGAAAATGATGGTAAGTTAAATATTGAAGGGAATTTAATCACTACTGATTATGTATTTATGAAAAAAGAATCACAATGTAAAACTGGTGAAAAAGTAGATATTCTTCATCCTGATGAATTAGATTTAGTTTTAGAAATTGTAATATAATTTTTTCTTTTTTCTTTTATGAGGAGTTTTATGGATTTAATAGTTAATTGCTCATCGGAGATTATGGGTGAAATTAATGCACCTCCTTCTAAAAGTTATACTCATAGGGCATTAATAATTTCTTCTTTAGCAAAAGGGACATCTAGGATATATAATCCTTTGACTTCCGAAGATACTATGTCTTCTTTAAAAGCATGTGAATCTTTTGGAACAGAAATTAGGATGTCTAATGATATGTATTGTATTAAAGGAAATAATGGTGTTCTTAAAACTCCTAAAGATATTATTAATGTAGGAAATTCTGGCACAACTTTAAGAATTATGACTTCTGTTGCAGGTTTATCTAAAAATTATTCAATTTTTACAGGAGATGATTCTCTTAAAACAAGACCTATGCAATATTTGTTAGATGCTTTAAAGCCATTAGGTGTTGATGCAGTATCGTCTAAGAATGATGGTATGCCTCCAATAATAGTTAAAGGCGGATTTAATGGTGGAAAAACATTTATTAATGGTAATGTTAGTTCTCAATTTATTTCTTCAATATTAATTGCATCTCCATATGCAAATGACACTATGCAATTGTCTGTTAAAGGTGAATTTATTTCTAAACCATATGTGGATATAACTATGGACATAATGCAAAAATTTGGTGTTAAAACAAATTTTGATGTTAATGAAAATACATTTATTATTGAACCTTCCCATTATGTTGCAAGAGATTATAATATTGAGGGTGATTTTTCATCGGCATCTTATTTGATTGCAGCCACTGCAATTTTAGGTGGGGAACTGACTATTAATAATTTATTTAAAGATTCTAAACAGGGAGATAAATATATTTTAGATATAATTTCTCAAATGGGCGTTGAAGTTATAATTAAAAAAAATTCAGTAGTTATTAAATCTAATGGTCAAATTGAAGGTATTGATGTTGATTTAAGCAATGCTCCTGATTTATTACCAACTATTGCTGTTTTAGGTGCTTTATCTAATGGATATACAAATATATTTGGTGTTGAACATGCTAGGTTTAAAGAAACAGATAGAATAACTGCTTGTGCTACTGAACTAAAAAAACTATCTGTTGATGTTACTGAAAATTATAATGGTCTTACTATTAAAGGTGGAGTTAAATCAGGTATTGTAAATTCTCATAATGATCATAGATTAGTAATGGCTTTGAGTTTAATTGGACTTAAAAAAAATATTTATATCTGTGATGCAGATGCATATTCAGTATCATTCCCTAATTATCTTAAAGTAATGTCAAATTTAGGTTGTTCAATAATTTGTAAATAATCATTCGTTTTATTATTTTTTAAAAGACATTACTGAATATTAACATAAAATATTTAAGGTATGAATATATTATGTTATATGAAGAGTAAAATAATTACAAAATTTCTTATTATAACTAGATTAATATTTAATAATAAATATAGTAATTATTTTTATTTAATTATAAAATTATGGATTGATAATGATGGCAAATGGGCTTAAAGAAACTAAAATTGTTATTTTTGGTGCATATGACTCTGGTAAAACAAGTGTTTTAGATTATTTATGTGATAAAAAATTAAAAATTGACTATAGTGGGACTACTGTATCATTAGATTATGGTAATACAAAGGTTAATGGTGAAAAAATTCATTTATTTGCAACTCCTGGCCAAGAAAGGTTTGAATTTATGAGGGATATTTTAAAAATTGGTTTAGATGGTGCTATTGTAGTTATTGATAATCAAAGAGGGATAACTGATTTAGAAAATAGAATTCTAGAAGAATTATTCTTTAGTGATATACCATTAGTAATTTTTGCTAACAAACAAGATTTGTCCTCTAAAGAATTAATTCCCCCATTCAAAACAGATGTTATTCCTACAATAGCTACTGAAGGTAAAGGTTTAAGAGAAGGTTTAGAAATTATTGTAAATAAATTAAATTAGTTTTTTTTTTAGTTTTTTTTTAAAGTGTTTTTATGCGATTAGATAGTGAAAAGATAATAACTGAATTAAAAACTTTATATAATATTCGTGTTTTTGAGGATAAAGATCCATATAGAGTTTTAATTAGAACGATTTTATCTCAAAGAACTCGTGATGAAAATACAGATTTAGCTACTAAAAATTTATTTGATAAGTATCCTACTATGGAAGATATTGCTTTCGCCCCAACAGATAAAATTGAAAAATTAATTAAACCTGCAGGATTTTATAGAGTTAAAACAAAACGCATTAAACAAGTTTCTAACATATTAATGGATGAATATGATTCTAAAGTACCTGATAATTTGAAAGATTTAATCAAATTGCCTGGTGTTGGTCGTAAAACTGCAAATTGTGTTTTAGTTTTTGCATTTGAAAAACCAGCTATACCTGTAGACACTCATGTCCATAGAATATCTAATCGTTTGGGTTTAATAAATACAAATACTCCTGAAGAATCTGAATTTGAACTTGAAAAGGTAGTGCCTAAAAAGTTATGGATTGAATTAAATGATTTAATGGTTCAATTTGGACAAGATATCTGCCGACCAATAAATCCTAAACATGATTTATGTCCCTTATCAGAGATATGTAAATTTTATAAAAATATCTTGAATAATTATAGTTCTGGACAAAAAATAATTATTTTATGAGTAAAACTGTTATGTTAATAAATAAATTCAAATTTCTAACCTTTATGAAATTAAAGCTAAATTAAAGAGTTATATAGAATTATTATGTTAATAAATTCACACCACTTAATTAAAAAATTTTTTGTCCAAGACTATAAATGATTTTTTATCTAAAAACTATTTTATAGTTGATTACAAAACTTTTTTTATAGTTATTTATAAATAATCTATAAAATTAATTTCGTAAATGGCTATAAAATCAATATATCATTAAAAATTATTTTAAATTAGCAATTTCACTTGCAAAAGTTTTTAAAACATTATCTGATAAACCTTCTAAAAATTTAAGTGAACCTGCACATTCATGTCCTCCACCATCAATTCCTGCTTCAGGAATTTTATCTGCAAGTTTCCAAACAATTTCATTTAAATTAAAACCAAATTTTTCATTAACAGCTTCAGTAGCACGTATAACACTAAAATCTGGACCATAAGATAATGTTAAAATAGGTTTATCTTTACCATATTCCTTAACAATGGAATCATGCACAAAACCACAAGTTTTTCCAGGTGCTGGAAAAGTAAATTTATGTGCATATTTTTCAACATCTAATACATTAAAGATGATTCCATTATCCAATTGTTTAGTTTTAAGATTTGGTAACGTGGCTTTTAGTTGCATATCAACACGTTTAAGGTATTCTTTATGTAAAGCATTCACTAATTTTTCATGTTTATCTTTATTATCTAAATCAAGAATAGTATCAATAATGCCTCTGCCGTTCATAAATCTTAAATAATATGCTTCAAAGTCAATACATTCTGCTATTTTATCTAAAGTCTCAAAATCATAACCTTTTTTATCAGCAATTTTAATATATTGTTCAGTTTCATTAGATTGGGCATGATCTCCTACTGCAGCAATACCTGGTAAATGTTTAATGGTATCTAAAATATTAGGATTTACCATTTTAGCAACTTCTACTGATAAAGCACCAGCAGTTATATTAGAATCTCCTCCAACTAAATAAGGATTAACATGATAATCAACAAATTCATCTACTTTAACTTTACCATCTTCAACAAGTCCTGGGAAATGATGATCAATAACTACAATTTCAATATCATAAATTTTAGCTTGCATCAAAGCAACAATATCTTCTTCAGTAGAACCATTATCTAATAATACAATCAATGGCAATTTTTGACCATGTCTCTCCAAATCTTCTAATGCAAAAGATAAATCTTTTACAACATCTTCTAATTCATAAAATGGTGCTTTACTAGGTGAACGTTTAAAATAATGCCATTCAGCATCATTATTTTGATTATTTTCAATTAATAATGGAACAATTGCTTTTTCCATAGCAACACCAGCACAAATTCCGTCTGCATCTGCATGATGTCTTACCAAAATAGATCGCCCATCTAATATAGCTTTACGTATTGCTTTAGCAGCATTTTTCATTTTAGGTTTTAATTTTTCTAATATTTCACTTTTAACAAGTAAATCAATATTTTCAGGTTCGGCCCGTTCATCTAAAGCTTTATCAATTAATTTTCTAATTTCTTCAGATTTTGAAGTATCAAGTTTTTCAATACTTTCAGATTCAATCTGTATTTTTCCACTATGCTGATTAACTTCACCAATAACTTCAACAATATCTCCAATTTCAATTTTAGGATAAACTCGAACACCAGGTTCATTAAATGCAGCAGCCCAAGTCATACTAGTTTCATCAGATATTGTAAATATGGTTGGACCTGAAGTTTGTTGTATTTGAACAACTTCTGCAAGTAAACAAACATTTTTTCCAAAATTATTTTCATGTATATCTCCAATTAATGTTCTAGGTATTGTTTTTTTAAGAGTTAATATTTCATAAGGTCCTTTAATTCGCGCGGGTTTTAAATCAACTTCACCACGTTTAGGTTTTATTTCAACAACTCTACTAAATACTTCATCACCCACATTATAACTGCTAGTATCAGTTCTCATTAATCCCCAAACTTTATTAGATAAACTTACAAACACACCATATCTTTCTACACGAGTAATTTTTCCTTTATAAGCTGTTCCAACTTCTAAATCAGACATTTCACATGCGCCTTGTAATACATATATTGGTTCTTTTTTACTAGCACATTTATCACAATAATCAGTATCAGTATTTTTAATAATTTTACCACAACTTTTACAAACATTAACTTCGCCAGTACCATCACAAATTTCACAAGTTTCTTTTACAGGTATTTCACCTTTTCCTTTACAACTTTTGCATGGAACCTCATGATTTTCTTCTAAATCAAATCTTTGCCTAGAATTATTGGATATTCCTTTAAAATGTTTTTTAACATCTGTAGAACTAGTATATCCCTTTCCTCCACATACTTTACATTTTTTATATTCTGTGATTTTATAACCTTTGCCTTGGCATTTTATACATGTTTTTTTCATTTTATGCCCCTATTTTATTATGCAGTATAATATTTATTTAAACTTATTTTGATTATTTTTAGTTAAATTTAGTTTTTTTTCTTTGTAAATTTCTGAGTTTTTCATATATTCATTAACTAATTTTAATTTTTCATTTCCATCATAAATATAATCATTTCTAAATAACTTTATAGCTTCTTGAAGTTCAGTTGTAGCATTTAATTTACTATCAATTTCTAAAATAACTAATTTTAAATATTCAATATGTGTCTCATCATCTTCATTTTTAGCATATTCTAATGCTTCAATGGATAAACTTCTAGCAGAATTGTATTCTGTTAATGCATTTTCAGATTCATTTAGACTCATTTTAGTATTTTTTGAATTAAGATAGTTTGCAGATTTATTATATGATTCATCTCCTTTAGTAATATGTTCAGTTATAGTTGGAGATAATTGATTTATTTTATTAACAGATGTATTACTTGTACAACCTGAAATTGCAATAATACTTATAATTATTATTAAAATGATAATTTTTGTTTTCATTAAGTTTACAACCTTGAAATGATTAGTAATAATATTATTAGTTAAGTATTTTTTTAATTATATTAATTAATATTTTGGCTTTGTAGAAAACCTTTTTTTTCTAATTTTTATTTTTTCACTTAAAATTGATTTTTAGCCTAATTTCTATAAATATCTATTTATTTTATTTACACTTGAAATATTGTGTATTGATTTTAAAATTAACTTATAATAAATTATTTATACT
>CADBMS010000051.1 GCA_902795935.1 uncultured Methanobrevibacter sp. | reverse complement strand
TAGCATCTTCAAGAGCTCTTTCAATTTCTTCAGCTACATGTCTGGTACTTCCTCTTAATAATATAGATACTGCTTTAGGGTCTGGACATTCTTCAATAAATGTTAAAACTTCGTCATATATTTTTTTCTCATAAACTTTTCCAGCAGTTCCTAAGTCATCTGAAGTTAAATCATCAATATTGGTGACAAGTTTTGCACCAGTAGCTTTAGTTAATCTTTCCATATCTGAATTTTTAACTCGTTTTAATGCAATAATTCCTTCTCTAGATAAGTAATGTTCTGCTAAGTCATCAATACCTTTTTGACAGAATACAACGTTTGCTCCAGAGTCAACGATTTTTTGAATCATATCTTTAATCATTTGTTCTTCATTCTCAATGAAAGCTTGCATTTGCATTGGGTCAGTTAGTTTGATTTTAGCGTCAGTTTCTAAATCTTTTACTTCTAAAGGATATTTTATTAGTGCAATTTTTGCATCTTCTATAGATTTAGGCATGGAATTAACTGCACGCCCTTTATCCACTACAACACCATTAACTATTTCGGAGTCACTAGCTGTTGCACCTTGTATTCTTTGAACATTAATATCTTTTCTATTAACTTCTCCATCTTCTTCTACTAAAAGCGCAGCATCTACAACTAAGTTTGATAATAGTTCTTTTGAATTTTCAGATCCTTTACCAGTCATTGCAGTCATTGCAACTTTTAATAAAGTTTCTTTATCTGCATTATTTAAAGTTATATCTTCTAAAAGTTCAATAGCTTTTTCAGCAGCAGCTCTGTATCCTTTTACTATAACTGATGGATGAATTGATGAATCTAATAATTCTTCTGCTTTTTTAAGTAATTCTCCACAAATTACTACTGCTGTTGTTGTTCCATCTCCAACTTCATCTTCTTGGTTTTTTGCTACTTCAACTAACATTTTAGCTGCAGGATGTGCAATATCCATTTCTTTTAAAATAGTTACTCCATCGTTAGTTATTACAACATCACCTAGTCCATCAACTAACATTTTATCCATTCCTTTTGGACCTAAAGTTGTTCTAATGGTTTCTGATAAAACTTTTCCAGCTAAAATATTTAATCTTTGAGCATCACGGCCTTGAAATCTATCTGTACCTTCAGGTAATATTACAAATTGTTGGTCTTGGCCACCTAATTGTGCCATGTTATAATCACCTCTAATTTATTTATTGTTATATTTTATCGATGGGTTAAAGGTTATATAAATATTTTACTATTTAGTAACTAAAATACAGAAAAATAAAAAAATTTAATTACTTATTAAAATTAATAATGTTTCTCATATATTGCATTTAGTTTAGAATATAAATATTTTAAAATAAAAGTATATTATAATGACTTTAAATTTTAAAGAAACAAGCATTAAAAATAAGGAAACTATTATATTTTTACACTCAGAAATGTTAGCTTCTTGGATATGGGAAGAACAATCTAAGGAGTTTTCAGATTATCATTGTATAATGCCTGATTTACCAGGTCATGGAGAATCTCAAATTCAAAATAAATTCACAATTAATGATTCTTCTATTGAATTAATTAATTTAATAGAAAGAAATATTCCAAATAAACCAATACACCTTGTAGGAATATCATTAGGGGCTCAAGTAATATTAAATGCATTAATTAAATTAAATACTAATGTAAAAAGTATTGTTTTAATCAATCCAATAATTTCAGATTATAATCAAAAAATAAGATTTCAAAACACATTAAAATGGATATTAGATTCATATATGTCTAATAAGGATTTAATATTTTATATAAAAGCATATCTTAGATATTATGGAATAAAAAAATCAAATATTGAAAAAATCAAATATTCTTCAAATAAAATAACTGATGATAATTTAAGAAATATAATGACTCAAACATTATTATTCAATTTACCAAATAATTTAGAAAATAACCAAATTCCTATATTAATTTTAGCTGGAAATAAAGATCATATACATATTAAACATTCAGTGGAAATTATAAAAGAAAAAACAAAAAATTCACATGCATATATAGTTCCTAAGATGCTTAAATTAGGTAATATGACTAACACTAAACTTTTTAATGAAATATTAAGAAATTGGTTAAATGAAAAACAATTACCTAATAATTTAATCCCAATTTAATTTTTTAAAAAATAAATAGTTTAGGAATTAAAACTATTAATTGCATCATCCACTAATTTTAGAATAGCATTGTCTAAATCACCATATTTTTCATCAATAACAATAGGGATATTATCACAATAAACTACTTCGAGTCCTGCTTCTAAAGAATCTTTAGTAACAACATCAACTGCAGCAGCTTTTAGTTCAGTTAATACAACATCAGTATCATCAATGTATTTTTCAATATCCTTTTGTAATAATGGTCTATTAGATAAATGTGGGGTAATTCCAACAACATTACAATTGAAATTTTCTTCTAAATATTTAATTAAAACATCTTTAACACTATCTGGGGCAGTAGTTGCAAATAAAACATTCTTATTTTCAATATTCTCTAATGGTTTTGGTCTAAATACTGTAGGAATAACAGTAGATTTAGGATTAACATCTTTAATAAATTCAATAATCTCTAAAATTTTATTTTCATCAGCCATAGGTTCTTCACACATGGTTAAAACCACTAAATCACCTAATTTAATTCTAAATGGTCCAAAATAATTTTTAATATTATTTATAGGTTGATTAACACCAATAATCGAAATATTTTTATCAGATTTAATTGGAGGTATTGCAGCACCACTACCTTCTAATATAACTAAATCTGCATTCAAATCATTAGCTAACTTAGCACCATCAATCATATTAGTTTTAAAAACTTCACCTAACATTCCACCCCCACATCTACGACAACCAATAGTTAAAACTCTACTCATCAATGCATCTTCCCAATGATCAGATGCAGCATGTACTCCTTTAGAGGATTGTTCAATTAAAAACTGTGGAGTAATATCTATCTCATCACCTTTAACGATTTCTGGTTCTTCAGGTCCTCCTCTACCCATAGCAATTATACATGGATTATAATCATTTTTATGAATTAAACGTGCGGCATATGCGGATACACCAGTTTTACCAATACGTTTACCAGTACCTAAAATTTTAATAGAAGGCTTTTTAAGAATATCTTCTTGAGTTAATGGATCAAATTTAAAATCAGGTCCTTGATAAGGAATATTCAATGACAAAATAAGGGATGCAATTTTAAACCGTTTTGAATAATCAACTATCGGTTCATCAGATAAATCCATAACCACATCAACATCATATTCTTTAATAATTTTTTCAATTAAATCATAAGGGATCTTATGATGATCTGTTCCAAAATAAACAGGTTTACCCATTTTTTTAGAAAATTCTGATTCATTACTTTCTCTTAATTTTTCAGTTCCACCAATAAAAACTAATGCAACTACTTCAACATCATTTAAGTTATCTAATTCCTGCACTGAAGATTTAGTAACAGGCAAGTAATGTTCACCATCAACTAAACATAACATCTTTTTATTTTCTTTCATAATAAAAATCCTCATCAATATTAATAACAATATTATATTTTTTAAGATATAAAATAATAACATCCTTATTTATAAATAATAATAAATTTGCATATAATTCTGATTTAAATAATCAAAAAACAATAATATGATTTATATGTCAGCAAAATTAGCTAAAAATAACATATATTATATGAAATCTTACTTTTAGGTAGTTGATATTTTTGTCATGTTTTAATCATATCTTTAGTAAAAGTTCCATATTTAGAATAATGTTTGAATATAATTAATATCAATGGTGTGGAATTATGGTTCCCAAATTCCTAAAAGTTTTTCAATTTTGTCTTGGAAATCTAAAAATTCATTAGATTCCCTTTTTCTTGGACGAGAGATTGGTACTTTTACAATATCTTTTATTCTACCAGGTTTTTTATCCATAATTACAATTTTGTCTGCTAAATATACGGCTTCATCAACATCATGAGTAACAAAAAGAATTGTAGTATTAAATCGTTTCCAAACACCTATTAATTGTTCCTGTAAACTATGCCTATTTAACATATCAACTGCTGAAAATGGTTCATCCATTAGTAAAATTGGGGTATGATTTAATAAAGATCTGATAATGGCCACTCTTTGTTTCATACCTCCTGAAAGTTCATGAGGATAACTATATTTAAATTCAGCTAAACCTACACGTTCTAAATATCTTTCAGCATCACTAAGATTTTTTTCTTTACTATTTTCATTAGATAAGTTTAAACCAAACATTACATTATCTAAAACATTTAACCATGGAAATAGTGAATATTGTTGGAAAATGAATGATCTATCTTTTGAAGGACATGTTACTTTTTGATTATTATCATAAATTTCTCCTTCATCTGCTTTTTCTAAACCACCAATAAGTCTTAAAAGTGTTGTTTTCCCACAACCGGAGGGTCCTAAAAGACAAATTAGTTCTCCATCATCAACATGTAAATTAATATTTTTTAATGCTGTGAATTCTTTATCTTTTGTTGTAAATGATTTAGATATATTTTTTATATCAATTGTCAAATATAACACCTTCAATAACAATTTAGAATTTACCAGAATATTTTAGATTGTATTTTTCTAAATCCAACATCAAATAAAATACCAATAATACCAATTATAACCATACCTACAACCATTGTTCCAGGATCAAATAGTTGGCTTGCAGTTAGAATCATATAACCTAAACCTTTACTTGATGCAATCATTTCAGCAGATACAGTACACATTAAAGCAATACTTACGCCCACTTTAAGTCCAGATATAATATAGGGGAATGCTGATGGTAAAACAACTTTATATAAAATATCCCAATTATTTGCACCTAATGTTTGTGCTGCTTCAATTAAGACTTTATCAGTTCTTTTTACTCCGTCAATCGTGTAAACTAATACTGAAAATACACATCCGATGAAAATTACAAATACTGCAGAACTTAATCCAATACCAAACCATAAAATAGAAAATGGAATCCAAGCTATTGGTGGAATCGGCCTTAAGATACTAATCATTAATGAAGTAACTTCATCTAAAGTTTCAAACCAACCTAATAAAATACCTAATGGAATGGCTACAATAGCAGCTAATATGATGCCTGAGAATACTTTGGTTAAAGTACTTATACTATGTTCTATTAATTTTCCATTTGCAATTAATTGGAATGCAGCATTAAATACATTAACCGGACTAGGTAAAATGTAGTATGGTATTAAACCAAGACCTTCAGTGAATATATACCACACTATAATAATTATAATGGGTAAAATGAATGGTAAAATTTTTTTTTTTATATTCACATTAATCACTATCTTAAATAATTACTTAAAAGTTTTAATGATATTTTTTAATTTAAAATAATATATACTATTCTTATAGTATTTTTAATTTAGAAAAAGATGTATATAAAAGTATATTTTTTTCTAAAAAAAGATATTTTTATTTTTAGAATGCACAGAAAATAAAATAATTGTGTACTTGAATCGATGATTAAATGAAATATTGTAGAAATTATAATAGTTTTAGAGGTCTGAATTAGTTTTATGACAAAATTATGACCGAAGAATAGTAACACCATGGATTTCAAGGAGATTTTCCATTATGGCTGTTCTTTTGTCAGAAATCGGAGTAATTGTATACTTTTTCTTCGGCTCT
The DNA here is from genome assembly GCA_902795935.1 of uncultured Methanobrevibacter sp. Classification (GTDB taxonomy): domain Archaea; phylum Methanobacteriota; class Methanobacteria; order Methanobacteriales; family Methanobacteriaceae; genus CADBMS01. Next base: position 231 of record CADBMS010000051.1, on the reverse strand, counting down.
TTTTTGTCAAATACAAGTTAATGATAGATGAAAATTACATTTCTTTTTTTGTAGATATTTTAATGGCAATTGTTACCGAAGAAACAAAGATGCCCTAGATAAAATGTACCTGATACAATTCTAATCTTTCTTCGGCTTGCCATTTATCACACATAAATAAGGTGATATTAGAGTTTATTAATTTTCTTGTGTTGATTATTTGATGAGTGTTAAACCGAAGAAAAACAGGAG
>CADBMS010000050.1 GCA_902795935.1 uncultured Methanobrevibacter sp. | reverse complement strand
TTCAAAAAGATCACAAACCACATCACAGACATCAAAAATAGCACTAACCTCCAACAAAATCGAAAATTGCTTCCTAAGAAACTTCCCCAAAAACATTAAAAAAATATACAAAACAAAAAAAAAGGAATTCATAAAACGATTCGACCTAAAAATAAAATATTGGGACGAATATAACACAAATTTCTAAAAACCACCAAAGTTTTTGAAAGTGCCGAAAAATGAGTATAAAAAAGAGTGAGGTTAGTACTATTTTTCAATAGTATAACCTGAATTTTGAGCTTTAGTTACAAATATTGGTGTATCTTCAGGTAAGAATTCTTTAGCAGCATTCATAACTGCATTACGGTTATTATCATCAACAACGCTGTATACTGTAGGTCCAAATGAACTCATGCCCACACCGTATGCTCCAGCATCTCTTAAATGTTGCATTAAGTTATGCATTCTTTCATCGTATAGTGTTAATTCTGCTTTTTGGAATCCTCGCTTGTGTATTTCATCAATACACCCTCCAAATCCTTCAATATCTTTTTCAATTAGGAAAGGTATTAAATTCATAAAAACAATATGTGAAAGTTGTTCTACTTCTTCTTTAGGCAGTGGGCAGAATTTTTTAAATAGATCTACTTCTTCACCATCATGTATAGATAATCCATATGGGGGGATTATAACAACAATATCCCATTCTTCAGGGAAGTCATATCTGCCAATAATTGGTGGTGGGCTGGCTTTAGATGCAGAGGATGGTAAAAAACCACTTTTTTCTTTTAAACTGTGGCCACCATCGGCAATAAAACCGCCGTTATCAAAACAATAAGTTCCAATTCCAGAGGTTCCTCCTCTACCAACAATAGTGGATAATTCAACAGAACTAGCTTCAATTCCAATGGTTTTGGTAATTAATTTAGCAGTAGCTAATGCAATTTGTGTTCCAGATCCAAATCCTGAATGTGGTCTAAATGCATTATGCACATGAAAATTAAATCCTTCTTTTATATTGTAATGTTTTTTAATTAAGTGGAATGCTTCATCAATTTTAACGTTACATTCCTCGATAGCTTCTGAATCTGTGATTTTTTCATCAAATACAATTGAGATTTCGCCATCATCTCTTTTTTCACTTTCTAAAATGAATTGTGGTTTTTGAATAGAAAAACCAATTCCTCCATCCAATCTACCATAAGATCCATTTAAGTCAAGAAGAGTTATATGTAATCTAGCGGGTGTCTTTATTATCATTTTATTCACCTAGATATCATAAAAAATAATCGGTATGATGATTTGAATCATTTATATTATTTTTTTAATATCCATTATTAAATTAAATTTTTAAATATATAAGTATTTTTATAAAATAATTATTGTATTAGCTTATACTGCATTAGGTCCTTTTTCACCGGTTAGAATTATGATAACTTCTTCTACATCAGAGACAAAAATTTTCCATCTCCAATTTCCCCAGTTCTTGCATTTTCAATAATTGTTTGTATAACTTTATCTGAGTCTTCTTTATTTATGATTATTTCAATTCTTGTTTTTGTGATAAGATTAACACACTGATTAGAACCTCTGTAAGATTCTTTGGTGCCAGTTTGTCTACATCGCCTTGGACTTCAGAAACATTCATTCCTTCACATCCAATTGAAAGTAGTGCATTTTTAACTTCTTCATATTTGTCTTGTCGAATAACAGCAATTATTCTTTTCATTTATTCGCTATATCTTGTTTTTACTTATGAGTGTCTGCCAAAAATGATTGTGTATAAAAATTTTTCTTTATTTCAAAATTAAAGTACAATTAACCTTTCAAAAATTAATTTTTGAATTTTGGAGGACACCCTTATAGTTTGTAACCTGATTCTTTATGTAATTTTGCGTCAAGTCCTTCAATTTCAGTTTTTACTGTCAACTCTAAGGCCAATGGTTTTATCAATTATTTTACCAAGAATCCATGTTATTATTAATGCATATGCTACTGTAGCAATAACACTTATAATTTGAATTGTTACTTGTCCTGGATTTCCAAATAATAATCCTTTAGCATAATTTATGTTAGGGTTTGCAAATATGCCTACAGCTATTGAACCCCCTATTCTGGTAATCCATGAACTCCAAATACATTTAATGCATCATCGTAACCTATTATTATGTATAAACTGCAAAGTAAGATACTAATATTGTTATAATATCAATAAAGTGCAACACTATACCTGCAAATGTTATTGGAATGTAATAAATAATATTGTAGGTATAGATTCAGTTAAATCATTAATATTAATGCCTTGCAAGAAAAAGTGTGTTGGTTTTGATATTAATCCGTAAATGCCAACATCACCAAATGCAAATGAGTATTCATAACTAACCCTATATTATGCTAGCTATTGAGAATGCAATAAATGTTAAAAACATTGTATTTAATATGTTTCCTTTTTGCTAAACTACTATAAAAGAAAGCTACTCCTGAAATAATCATTAATAAAACTAAAATGGTAGATACGAGTGTCTGGGCAACATCTCTGTATTTAATATATTCATATTATCATTAACTTCTATTTTTATCAATTTAATATATAGTATATCTTTTTAATAGAATATAAAATTTTTCAATAAAATTAAAAATTGTACAAAAAAACTTAAAAAAATAGAAAAATTAAAAAAAATAAAATAAAAAATAGAAATTATAATTAAAATAATTAAAAAATTGGACAAAAATATAAAAATATTATATTAACCTTAGTTAATAATATATGTTATTAATTAAACATCAATCACACGATAATTAGTCCACTTACCTGAAAAATACCTATAAGCATAAATTCCAGCTCTAACATACCAATCAATAAACATAGCAATCCATGTTCCAAACACACCAACGCCCATCCAATCAGCAATAACATATGAAAGAGCAATCCTACAAGTAAACATAACAATTAAACTAATATACATAACAGATTTGGAATCTCCTGCACCCCTAAATGTAGAAGGCACGGTAAATGCTAAAGGCCAAATAATAACACCAAAAACACCATGCCAAATAATCATTTCACTTGTCATAGCTGCAGTTTGGGCAGATAAATTATAAATATTCAAAATCAAAGGCAAACTTGCAAAAATAACAAGATTAATAAGAATATGGGACACAAATGTTATAATCAAACACTTCTTATTATAATACCTAGCCTGAGTATAATCATTAGCACCAACACACCTAGAAATAATAGCAGTTAAACCTAAATTAATAGCAAAACCAGGTAAAACAGAAAATATGCCAATAGCATAACCAACAGAATTTGCAGCTATAGCCATAGTACCAAATGTTGAAACCAAACTTAAAACAAGAACACGCCCTAATTGAAAAAGTCCATTTTCAACACCATAAGGAATTCCAACCTTTAAAACCTTCTTAAGAATATTAACATTAAACCTATGCTTTAAAGTCTTTTTAATATGCAATATGTAATCTTCATCAACTAAAAAATATAATACTACTAAAGCTGCAATAACACGGGATATAACCGTTGGAATAGCCACTCCACGAACATCCCAACCTAAATAATAAATACAAATAGCATTACCTATAATATTTAAAACATCACAAACAAGCATA
>CADBMS010000049.1 GCA_902795935.1 uncultured Methanobrevibacter sp. | reverse complement strand
TCAAACAAAGAAACAAAACTCAAAAACACAATCTACAACATATACCAAACAACACAAAAATAAAAAAATAGGATTTCTACAAAGCCATTATTTATTTTTTTGGAATGAAAAAAAATAATTAATTAAATAATGAAAATAGAATATGAAGATTTACTTGTAATACTTTTTTTCATGAATCCTTATTTTCAACAATATTCCACATAAAAACAAGAAAAATTATGCTTCTAAAGTAATAATATTAAAAATTCTTGCAAATCATTCGTTTTAGAATTAAGTTTTAATTAATATAATTAAATATAATTTTTAACATAGTTTACGTTATTTTTTATGTATTTTTGCATAATATTTCTGTATATTCTCTTTATGAATATAACTTCTTTATTATTTATTCTTGTAATTATTATTTTGTTTAAGGCTGTTAAATAAAAATTAGACATTAAATATTAAGAATTTAACATAAATTTATATAGGTATGAAACTAAATATCTGTTATATTTATTCATGTTAAGTGAATATTTTTTATTAATCCAGTTTTAACTTAAGGTTTTTTTATTTATGACAAAATTTTTATTATATCATTGTTTAAGGCCATTTGCATATATATGGAAGTTATTTTGGCGTCCACAGTTTATAAATATTGAAAACATACCTGAAGAAGGTCCTGTAATATTGTGTGGTAATCATACAAGTCCATGTGATGTTGCATTATTGTATATGTCTACAAAAAGAACAATACGTTTTTTAGCAAAAAAGGAATTATTTGATTCAAAAATAAAAAATTTAATATTCAATAGTTTAGCAGCAATACCTGTGGATCGTTCAAAAAAGGATAGTAATGTTTTAATTAAAGCAGAGGAAATGTTAAATAATGGTGAATTGTTATGTATATTTCCAGAAGGAACAATAAACAGAACTGATGATATAGTGATGCCATTTAAATTTGGAACTGTTTCATTGGCAAGTAAAACTAATTGTAAATTAGTTCCATTTGGAATAACTGGTAAAGATCCTTTTATTCCCTTTAAAGAAAAACCTACAATAAAATTCACAAAAGCTTATCAATTGAAAGATATTGATTTGGAAAAAGAAAATTTAAAATTGATGAATGAAGTTAAAAAAATATTATTGGGGCAAAATTAATGAAATCAATTGAAGATATAGTTAAAACTCCATGGTATAGTAGCTATGATAATATAAAAAAACACATAGATTACCCAAATACTTCTCTTTATAATATTATATTAAATCATTCAATTAATCATCCGGATGTTTTAGCATATATTTATTTTAATACAACATGTACTTATAAAGAATTCATAAGGCGAATTGATCGTGTATCTAAAGCATTCTCAGAATTAGGTGTTAAAAAAGGAGATAAAGTATCTATATGTCTTCCTAATGTTCCAGAAGCATTAATAAGTTTTTATGCATTAAACAAAATTGGTGCTGTAGCAAATATGATACATCCATTGTCTAGTGAAATGCAAATTAAGAATTATTGTAATATGGCTGAAGCAGAAATTTTAGTAATTTTAGATGCTAGTTATAATAAATTCAAAAAACAATTACCATTTACTAATATAAAAAAAACAGTAATAGTTTCTGTAGGTACATCTATGGATCTCCTAACAAAAGCAGGTTATTGGTTTAAAAAAGGGCGTAAATTTGAAAGAATAAAGCGAAGAGATAATGTAATATTCTGGTATGATTTTATTAAATTAGGAAAAAGCAGTATTGCAGATATTAAATCAACAACAACTGCAAAAGACCCTGCAGTTATTTTATATAGTGGTGGTACAACAGGTAAACCTAAAGGCATTCTGCATAATAATTTAAGTTTACATGCAGCAGCATTATCTGAAATAGAAGTTTTACAAAAGCATTGGGGCGAAAAAATACCAATAGGCCAAAAAGCTTTAGTAATCATGCCTGTTTTTCATGGGTATGGTTTAGGAAGTTCAGTACATGTTACATTAACTGCTTGTGGAACCTGTATTCTAATCCCAAATTTAGATCCTAGAAAATTTGATAAAGTAATCTTAAAATATAAACCAAATGCACTTATAGGTATACCTAGTTTATTTGAAACTTTAGTAAACTCTAAAGAAAAATTTGACTTTTCATTTCTAGTTTTTGTAGTATCTGCTGGTGATGTATTACCTATTGATTTAGAAATAAGAATAAATAAATTTTTAAAAAAACATGGATCAAAAGTAAATATTGCTCCAGCATATGGGTTAACTGAATGTTTAAGTGGAATTTTAGTATCTCCTGCAAAAGGAGATAAACTTGGAAGTGTAGGAATACCTTGCCCAGATACTTATGTTAAAATAGTTAATCCAGATACATGTGAAGAAGTACCATATGGGACCATTGGTGAAATTTGTGCCCACACACCTATGGCAATGACAGAATATATTAATGAACCTGAAGAAACTAAAAATACAAAAAGACTCCATGATGATGGTTTAGAATGGGTACATAGTGGAGATCTTGCATACATGGATGAAGATGGCTTTGTATTCTTTGAACAACGTTTAAAAAGAATGATTATTTCTTCAGGTTATAATATAGCACCACAATATATTGAAAAAGTAATAGATTCACATCCTGATGTTCACAGATCAATTGTTGTTGGTATACCTCATAAATATAAAATAGAAGTTGCAAAAGCATTCATTGTATTGAAAAAAGATGTGAAAAATCCAAATAAAGCTAAAAAAGAAATACGTGAATTATGTAAACAAAACATTGAAGAATATGCTCAACCATATGAATTTCAATATTGTGATTCATTACCTATAAGTTTAATTGGTAAAGTAGATTATCGTGAACTAGTTAAACAAGATTTAGAACGTAATGAAAATTAATCATATTAGTTCATTCTTTTTTAATATTGGCCTTTTATTTTTCAATATTCTTCCTATTTTATCTTTTGTCTAAATTTTTTCAAAGGAACATAATTTAAATATTAAAAATACTAATATATGGAATTGTTAGACTTATATTTTTAGTTTTAATTTTAATAATTTTAAGTGGTTTTTTTAAATGAATATGCAAATTAATACCCGTGTAGATGTATCTAACTTGTATTTAACACCTTATGAATCTTTAAAAGAGGTAAGTAAAAAACAAGCAGAAAATATAGCATATTCTTATTTTAAAACTAATGTAACTTATAAAAAATTGTTAAATCAAGTAGATGATGTTGCAAAATCATTTTCAAAATTAAATATAAAACCGGGTGATGTTGTAACTATTTGTGCACCGAATATTCCTGAATTTTTAATTTCATTTTATGCATTAAATAAATTAGGTGCTACTGTTAATTTAGTATACCATTTAAGTTCTGAAAATTTATTTGAAGAATCTTTAATTAGAACTAAAACAAAGATACTGCTTGTTAATCGTACAACATACTTAAATTTCAAAAAAATATTAGAAAAAATTAATTTAGAAAAAATAATTGTAATTTCTACAAGAAAATCAATGGATAAACTAACAAAATTACATTATAAAACTATTAAAATAGAATCTAAATCAATTGACTATAACAAAAAAGTAATTAATTGGGATAAATTTTTACATATTGGGAAATCCTCATCAGATGTAGTTTTAAACTCTGATTTGGATGCTAAAACATTAATTACATATGATTACACTAATTCTAAAGAATTAAAACCTATTGTTCACAGTAATAAGAATATACAATCTTCTATAAGAATTCAAGAAAATTTGTTTGATTTACCAAAACAACTGATAACATTAGGCATAATCCCTTTTTCTGATGGTCATGGATTAATAGCACTACACACTACTTTACTAAATGGTGGAAAATTTTTAATAGTGCCTTATTTTGATATTGAAGATTTTATAAAAATTATCAAAAAAGATAAACCAACAGTAATTATTGGTTTAATCACATTTTATGAATCCCTATTAGATATAATAATAAAAGGGCATGATTTATCTCATTTTAAATTAGTAATTTGTGAAGGAGAAATTATAAATTCCAAACAAGAAGAAAATATAAATAATTTCTTAAAAAAACATAATGCTGCAAAATTAACCACAACTTATTCTTTACCTGAAACATTATCAATAATCACAAAAACAAAATCTTCTAACAATATAATTAATGTTTCTGAGGGTGTGCAAATTAAAATTGTAAAACCAGAAACAACCATTAATCAAGAAATTAATAAAATAGGTCAATTATGCATATATTCTCCAAATATGATGCAAGAATACTTAAATGATCCTATAAAAACAAAAAAAGCATTACAAAAACATGATGATCAAAAAATATGGTTACATACCAAAAATCAAGGTTATGTTAACGCGGATGGTAAAATAAGTCTAGTAACCCAAGAGGATAAAAAAGCTAGTTATGTATTATCTTCACAATATCCTGGTCAAAAAATAATGGGAAATAAATTTTACACATTTATGCGAGTATTTATGTATCTTATATTGAGATTACTTTATAATCCAGTAGTTTTAAACCCTGAAAAAATACCCTTGCAGGGCTCCATGATATTATGTGGAAATCATAGGCATGTATTTGATCAAACCATACCCATGTCTAGAACATCACGTAATATACATTATTTAACTAAAAAAGAATATTTTGACAGTAAATATTCATTTTTTTTCAAATTAATGGGGTGTATATCTGTAAATAGACAAATAAAAGATAATAAAGCAACAAACTCCTCCCTTGAAATGTTAAGAACTGGTGGTGCTGTTGGAATATTCCCTGAAGGAACTAGGAACAAAACTAAAGATCCATTATTGCCATTTAAATTTGGTGCAGTATCAATGGCTAAAAAAACAGATGCTTTAATTGTGCCATTTGCAATATCTGGAAAATTTAAGATAGGTCGTAATAATAAACTAATAGTATCTGTTGGGGATCCATTTAAAGTAGATGATGATTTAGAAGCAGCAAATGATTATTTAAAAAAGGTAATTCTAGATTTATTAGATAAAAATAAAAAATATTTTGATAATAAAAAAATAATTCATAAAAAAAAGTAAAAAAAATGTGGGAAATTATTTTTATTTAATAACTTCTTCAGCATCAAGTACTTTAATATTTTCAGATTCTAATACATTAATGCCTTTTTCAATATTTTCAGTTTTAACAACAACTATTGCTTGCCCATCAGTACAATCAACAAATGCGTAGATATATTCTACATTAATTTTATTATTGTATAATGTGGTTAACATCTGATTTAAACCACCCGGTTTGTCTTGTACTTTAACAGCAATGACTTCTGTAATTTTAACAACATAGTTGCTTTTTTCTAAAGCATTTTTGGCTTTAGAATAATCATTAACAATTAATCTAAGAATTCCAAATTGGGATGTGTCGGCTATAGATAATGCACGTATGTTGATTTCATTTTCAGATAAAATTTCTATAGCATTTTTTAGTTTACCTTCTTTATTTTCTAAAAATACTGAAATTTGCTTTAATTTCATATTCTCTAAACTCCTTATTTATTTAACTAAAATCTCTTTTATCAATAACTCTAACAGCTTTACCTTCCGATCTAGGTATTGTTCCAGGTTGTACTATACTAACATTAACTCTTAAACCTATAGTGTCATGTACAGCTTTAGCAATGTTTTTTTGCATATTTTCTATATGTTTTATCTCATCTGAAAATAATGATTCTGATACTTCAACTTTAATTTCTAATTCATCCATTGTTTTAGGTCTAGTGGCAATAATTTGATATTGTGGTAATATCCCATCAATACTTAATAATGCTTTTTCAATTTGTGAAGGGAATACTATAACACCACGTATCTTCATCATATCATCACTTCTACCTGTTATACGATCCATACGTACTGTTGTACGGCCACAAGCACATTCGCCTCTTCTAAGAGTTGTTATGTCTTTAGTTCTAAATCTAATAATTGGCATGCCTTCACGGGTTAATGTTGTTAAAACTAATTCTCCCTTTTCTCCATCTTCTAATGTTTCACCAGTTTGTGGATTGATTATTTCTGGATAAAAATGATCTTCTTGGAGGTGTAATCCATTTTTTTCTTGACATTCATGTGCTACTCCTGGCCCCATAATTTCAGTTAATCCATAAATATTAGTTGCACTAATTTTTAAACTTTTTTCAATATTTGTTCGCAGTTCTTCAGTCCACATTTCTGCTCCAAATATGCCTGCTTTTAGTGAAATATCATCTCCACTTAAGCCTTGTTTTTCTAGTGCTTCTGCAAGATATGCTGCATATGATGGAGTACATGTTAAGATGGTGCTTTCAAAGTCTTTCATAATTTCGAGTTGTCTTTTAGTATTACCTGCAGAAATTGGAATTAGTGTTGCACCTAATTTTTTAGCTCCATGGTGTATTCCAAGTCCTCCAGTAAATAAGCCATAACCATAACTATTTTGTATTCTATCTTTTTTAGTAGCACCTGCCATACTAAGTGCACGTGCAACAATTTCTCCCCATATGTCTAAGTCTTTTTCTGTGTATCCTGAAACTGTTGGTTTACCTGTTGTTCCTGATGTACTATGTATTTCTACAATTTCATCTTCAGGCACTGCAAATAATCCGAAAGGATATGTTTTTCTCATTTCAGTTTTTGTTGTAAATGGTATTTTTTCAATATCTTTTAATGTTTGTATATCTTGAGGTGTGATACCTGCACTATCAAATAATTCTTTATAATATGGTACATTTTCATATGCTTTTTTAACCACTTTTTTTAATCTTTTTAATTGCATTTCTTCTCTTTCTTCAGAAGACATACATTCTGCTTTAGGATTCCAAATCATATTTTCACACTATTTTAATAATCTTTATTAAAAATTTATTATAATTATTAATTTTTCACTACTATTTAAACACAATAATTTTGAATAATATATTGCGATGCCATTATAAGTAATTTATAACTATATTATACTTACTCTTTATAATATTAATTAAATAGAATTTATTTTTAATAAATAAAAAAAAATATATTTTTTTGGAGGAAACATAGTTATGGAAGTTTTAGGTATTGCTGACCCATGGGTATGGGGAGCTTATATTGCCTGTATTTTAGTCACACTGCTTTGTATAGTATATGGGGTTATTAATTGGAATAATGGTGATGAATAATATAAATAACTGTTTGTTTAACTTTAAATTGATTATGGATTTGATTTTATGGATATGTTACTTTTATCTATTGTAATCGTATTATTTGCGTTTATGATGGGAATTACAGTTTATATTGCGGGTAAACGAACATCGACCACTGAAGATTTTATGGTTGCTGGTCGGGATACTCATCCTTATATTATGGCCATGAGTTATGGTGCGACATTTATTAGTACTGCAGCTATTGTTGGTTTTGGAGGTATTGCTGGACAATATGGTATGGGAATTTTATGGTTAGTCTTTTGTAATATTCTTATAGGTGTATTTATTGCATTTGTATTATTTGGTAAGAGAACTCGTAAAATGGGTAAAAATATTGGAGCTTTAACATTTCCAGAATTTTTATCTAAAAGATTTGATAGTAAATTTTTACAATATTTCAGTGGTCTTATAATTTTTTTAGGAATGCCTTTATATGCTGCAGTTGTATTAATAGGTGCTGCTCGTTTTGTTGAGACAACATTACTAGTTGATTTCCAACTTGCATTAGTGGGTATGGCTGTTATTATAGCTTTTTATGTAATATATGGTGGAATTAAAGGAGTTATGTATACTGATGCCGTTCAAGGAACTATCATGTTTTTCGGTATGATTTTCCTTCTAGGTTTCACTTATTACTCTTTAGGTGGTGTAACTACTGCTCATCAATCTTTAACAAATATTGCTTATCTTGTACCTGAATCTGCACGTGCATTTGGTTGTAATGGATGGACTGAGTTTCCAACATTTGGTTCACAATTGTGGTGGTATTTAGTTTCTACAATAATTATGGGTGTAGGTATTGGAGTATTAGCTCAACCACAACTTATAGTAAGATTCATGACTGTTAAATCAGATAAAGAATTACATCGTGGTGTTTTAATGGGAGGTGTATTCATTTTTGTAATAACTGGTTCTGCTTATGTGACAGGTTCTCTATCTAATGTATATTTCTTAAGAGAAACAGGACAAATTGCAGTTCAAGTTGCTCAAAACAACATTGACAGTATTATTCCAATATTTATCAACATGGCCCTACCAGAATGGTTCACATACTTATTCATGTTAACTTTACTATCTGCAGTAATGTCAACATTAAGTGCACAGTTCCATGTTCAAGGAACAGCATTGGGTAGAGACATATATGAAACAATTTTCGGTAAAAAAGAAGAAAATTCAGTTCTAATTACACGTATAGGAATTTTAATTGCAGTACTCATTGCATTAGTTTTAGCATTTATATTACCTGGAAGTATTGTTGCTCAAGGAACATCATTATTTATGGGTATTTGTGCAGCAGCATTTTTACCAGCATTTGCATGTTCTATTTTCTGGAAAAGAACAAACAAAGCTGGAGTAATTGTAGGTATGATTTTAGGAACATTTACTAGTTTATTTTGGCTTTTATTTGTTTATGCAAAAACTGCAGGAGGATTAGGTTTAGTTACCTTATTAACAGGTCAAACTTCAATTTTAACACAACCATGGAGTATTATGGATCCATTAGTTATTGCAGTTCCTATTGCATTAATCTCAACAATTATTGTAAGCTTATGCACTAAACCTCCATCAAAAGAACTTGTTGAAAAGTCATTTAATGGAATTTAATTTTCCATAATTTTTTTTTCAAATTTTTTTATTTTTGTAAGAATTTTTAGACACTTTTACTAGAATATATTTAAATATCTGTTTAAGACATATTATTAACAATATGGTGATAAGCATGAGGATTGTTAATGAGATTATTGGGAAAGAAGTTCTTGATAGTTCAGCAATTATAATCGGTAAAGTTAAAGATGTTGAAATTGACGCTGAATTTAATACTATTGAATCACTCGTTTTAAATAAAGGAGGACTAACTCAAGGTTTAGGATTATCTAAAGGAGAAACAATAGTGCCTGTAGATAGAGTTCGAAAAATAGGTGACAAAATCCTCTTAAAAGACATTGATGAATTATAAATGTAATATATTATAGTAACATACTCTTTTTATAAAAAAAATTAAATGATTTATTCTTTTTTTAAAAGAAATCATTTTATAACACAATATTATCTTCAAATTTTACCACGAGTTGGATTATATGCTAAATAAAAAGCAATATTTAATGAAATTATTAAAAGAAAATGAAGTAATTAAATTTGGTAAATTCACATTATCATCTGGAAAAGAAAGTGATTATTATGTAGATATGAAAAAAGCAATCACTAACCCAGAAATTCTTCAAACAATTGCAGATTTAATAAACCTTCAAATAAATGAAGATGCTGTTGATAAAGTTGCAGGTCCTGCATTAGGTGCAGTTCCAATAGCAACAGCAGTTTCACTAACATCAAATAAACCATTATTAATGATTCGTAAAGAAAAAAAAGGATATGGTACTTCTAAATTGATAGAAGGTGAATTATTTGAAAATGATAATGTCATTGTAGTTGAGGATGTCACAACAACTGGAAACTCACTTATAAAAGCAATAAATGCTATTGAAGATAATAAAGGTATTGTGAAAAGAGCATTTGTTGTAGTTGATAGATGTGAAGGGGCTAAAGAAAATTTCAATAAAATTGGAGTAAAATTAGAACCATTACTTTCTATTAATGAATTTTTATAAAAAATAGAAATCCTATTTTATTAAAAATCTTTGGAACATAAGAATATTTAACAAAGATAAATAATCTCAACCTATTTATTCAATGAATTCTGCAATTCAAAAAGAGTTAAGATGTTGTATAATTAATGGTTCTTTTTTTTAATCATTTTTGTGCATGGGATACAATATGTCCTAATTCATTAAACACAATATCTAAACCTAACTCAACAGCATTAGGCGATCCCGGTAATGCGAAAATAACTGTATTTTTGTAAACCCCTGCTATGGTCCTTGTTAAAAGGGCTACAGAACCAATACTGTCATAAGTTTCTCTACGAAATATTTCTCCAAAACCTTTTAACTCTTTAGTAATTAGTTTTTCAACAGTTTCAACAGTAATATCTCTTGTAGTAAGTCCAGTTCCTCCAGTAGTAAATATTACATCAACTCCATTATCAACAAATTGATTAATTTTCTTAATTAATAATTCACTATCATCTGAGATAATATCATATTCAATAACGTCATATTTAGTTTTTAATTTATTAACAATACATTTTCCAGATAAATCTTTAGAATACTCCTTTTTTTCAGAATATTTTTCAGATAAACTATCACTAAGTGTAATAACGCCACATTTTATTCTATTAGTTGAGTATTTTCTATGTAATTCTGCAGTTTCACTCACTTTTTCCATTAACTTCATCTCCATAAAATGAAAATATTATTTTATTTAATATATAACTAATCATTAAAATAATAAATAAAAACAAGATTAAGATGATAATATTATGAAAAACAAAATAAAAATATTAGATGCATCAGCATTTATTGGAGGATATCACCCCAGTGATAAAAATAATTACACAATTCCAGATGTAACTCAGGAATTAAAAGATATACAATCAAATACTATAATGACTAATGCATTGGAAGATAATTTACTAATAATTCAGGAACCTAATAATTTAACTATGAATATCCTAAAAGATACTATAAAAAATTCAGGTGATATACTACGTTTATCTAAGGTGGATAAAAAATTATTAGCTTTAGCATTACAAAAAAAATCTGAAAATAAAGATGTATTAATTTTAACTGATGATTATTCTATACAAAATGTTGCAAAAATATTAGAAATACCATTTAAAAGCATAATAACAACGGGAATAAATCAAATATATTCTTGGAAACTAGTTTGTAGAGGATGTAAAAAAGAATACTTTGAAGATTATCCATTATCTGAATGTGAAATATGTGGGTCTTTATTATACAAAAAACGATTAAAACAATAACATTTTTTTATACATAGGAAATTAATAACATGAAAATAGGGGTAGTTGTGCATGGTCCACAAATAATAGATTCTGGTTATGCACTAAAAATAATAAAACAACTAGAAAACTATGGTGAACTAAGTATCTGTTTAGGCGGAACAATGGGTAGAACTGCAGTAATTGATGCAAACTTAGAAGAAATAATAGATATTAAACACAAAAGAATTCCAAGTAAATCAATAACTAAATTATATAACGAAGGATGTGAATTAATTTTCTTATTAAATTCTGGAAAATCAACATTAACTGGCCATACTTTTGGTTATAAAGTATTTAAAAAAACATTTAACGCCCCATTAATACAAATAGAAAGGCCAGATCATGAAGATGCCTGTATAATACCATGGACATCATCAACACAGGATTTTGCTAAAAAATTATCTCAAATCATGAATATAAAATTTGTAACACCAAATATTGTAAAAAACATGCTTAACACAAACCCAATAACTCATGAAAAAAATATTATAAAAAGAAAAATTGCAGGAGTATCTTCTAATGAAAATATTTTTTTAAATGGTATTGTAATTGGAAAATCAATATCTGATAATGTTACATTAATTGCAAAAGATGGAATAATAATAGATATTGAAGGCGGTCAAATTAAACAACATGGTGTTGAAAAATTAGGAAAAATAGACATTACAACCGCTGTTATTAAAACAGGTTTATTGCGCAAATCTCGCGTAAAACCACGTATAATAAAAAGAAGTCAAAATAAAGAATTAAAAGCAGCATTTTTAAATCATGCAGCTGAAGACACATATAAATTCAAAAATATGGATATTATTGTAACTATAGGTGATGATACTACCTTAATTTCATCGGATATTCTTTATAGATTCAATATTCCCATAATTGGAATAACTGATGGTGATCTGGATAGGGTAGTAGAAGAAGGATTTAAAAATAAGGATTCATTAATAATTGAATTTGAAAGTGGATGTGATGATAAAATTGGTGTTAAAATTTTTAATGAAATTTTCATGAATAATGAAATAATACCCATAAATAGTATTCAAGAATTTAAAGATAAAATAATAAATTTAATAAATAAAACTAATGCTAAATATGAAATAAAATCATAAAATTAAAGAATAATGTTGGGGTTATTGTGTATGGTAGATTTGGATGCATTGATTGAAGTAATTACAAATTTTACAGGTGTAACAAGAAAAAAATCGATAAAAACTATTACAGATTCTTTAAAAGATGTTTATAATGTTGGAGGTAAAACAGTACTTGATTTTGGTGATGATGCATCAGCAATTGAAATCAATGAAAATCAGCTCTTGTTGTTAGCTGCAGATGGAATATGGGGTCCTTTAATGTCTGCAGATCCTTATTGGGCAGGTTATTGTTCGGTATTGGTTAATGTGAATGATATAGCTGCTATGGGTGGTAAACCATTGGGAATGACTAATATATTATCAATACATAATCCTGAAGTAAGTAAACAAGTTATTAAAGGAATACGTGATGGTTCTAAAAAATTTGGAGTGCCCATGGTTGGTGGACATATGCACCCAGATGCTGCACACGATTCATTAGATGTGGCTATAACTGGAATTGTGGATAAAAATGCATTAATTACAAGTTTTGGAGCTAATATTGGAGATAAAGTATTAATTTCAATTGATTTGGATGGTCAACAATATCCTAAAGCTCCATTAAATTGGGATACAACTTCCTTTAAGGATCCAAAAATAGTAAGGGCACAAATAGATATTATGAATGTTTTAGGAGCTAAAAATTTAGTAAC